>NZ_JBHUWW010000073.1:0-43748 GCF_042669755.1 Kitasatospora sp. NPDC057223
GCCGACGCCTGCACACCCTGACAGGCCACACCAGGGGCGTGACCGCGGTGGCGGTGGTCGACGGGCCGGACGGCCCACTCGCCATCACCACCAGCGACGACCGGACCGCCATCGTCTGGAACCCCGCCGCAGGCCGACGCCTGCACACCCTCCAAGGCCACAACGACAACGTGAACGCGGTTGCGGTGGTCGACGGGCCGGACGGCCCGCTCGCCATCACCACCAGTTGGAACACCACCGCCATCGTCTGGGACCCCGTCACCGGCCGACGGCTGCACACCCTGGCTAACCACACCGATCGGGTGACGGTGGCGGCGTACGCGGTGGCGGTGGTCGACGGGCCGGACGGCCCGCTCGCCATCACCACCGTGTGGGATCGGACCGCCATCGTCTGGAACCCCGTCACCGGCCGACGCCTGCACACCCTGACAGGCCACGCCGGGAGCGTGACCGCGGTGGCCGTGGTTGACGGGCCGGACGGCCCGCTCGCCATCACCACCAGCGACGACCAGACCGCCATCGTCTGGAACCCCGTCACCGGCCGACGCCTGCACACCCTGACAGACCACGCCGGGGACGTGAACGCGGGTGTGGTGGTCGACCGGCCGGACGGCCCGCGCGCCGCCTTCCGTCGCCAGCCCGGGGGCGTGACCGCGGTGGGAGCGTTCGACGGGCCGGACGGCCCGCTCGCCATCACCACCGTGTGGGATCGGACCGCCATCGTCTGGAACCCCGTCACCGGCCGACGGCTGCACACCCTCCGAGGCCACAACGACAACGTGACCGCGGTGGCGGTGGTCGACGGGCCGGACCGCCCGCTCGCCATCACCACCAGCAACGACCGGACCGCCATCGTCTGGAACCCCGTCACCGGCCGACGCCTGCACACCCTCCGAGGCCACAACGACAACGTGACCGCGGTGGCGGTGGTTGACGGGCCGGACGGCCCACTCGCCATCACCACCAGCGACGACCGGACCGCCATCGTCTGGAACCCCGTCACAGGAGAAACCGTCCATCGCTTCCACTTGCCCTACAAGGGAGGATCCGTAGCTGTCTGCGGCCCAGGCCTCTTGTTGGCCTACGGCAGCGAAGTCGCCTACTTCGAATGGCCCCCACCGCACCTTGGATCTCCTTCCACGTGGTGATCTTCGCCGGCCTCCTGTGGCAGGTGATGATGGGGGCGAGGTTGCAGAGGGGCAGGTAGGACAGTTGGTCGTATTCGTAGCGGCAGGCGATCCGGCGGTAACCGGTGAGCCGGGCCGTGGTCCGCTCGATGGCCCTGCCCAGGCGCCGCTGGAGTTGAGGTGCTCGGTCCCGAGCAGTCGGGTGTTCTCCACCATGAGGCGTTGAACAACGTTGCGCAGTGCCAGCAGTTCCGCGTCTGCGCGTCGTATCGCGGACAGGGCCTGGTCGCGCTCCCCGCATAGGGCCTCGACCTCGGCGTCCTGGCCCGGTGTCGACACGAGACCGCCCAGCACGCTGTCGGCGAGGTCGCGTACGCGGACGGCGTGGAGTTCCGCTCTGGCTGCCTTAAGGTCCCGGCGCAAGGCGGAGTTCTGTTCGAGTCGAGCAGCATGCGGTTCGCCGTCTCCAGCGTCGCGTCCTGGCGGGCCAGTGCCGCCGCTGCGGCGCGGGGTCGGTCGCCGGCGAGGTACGCGCGGATGGCCTCCGCGTCTCGGCCCGCACGTACGCCTGGTTGACCCGGACCGGCCGGACGCGGGTGAGCGCCGGTACGTTCGGCTTGGCCGAGTCGGCAATGAGACCGGGAACGCCCAGTCGACGTGAACGCTCAACTGGCCGACTGAAGGCTTATCAGGTCTTGCGGCCCGGTTCCCGACCGCAGGCCCCTCTCCTGCCGGCCGGTGACTTTCCGTGGCTTCCAGTGGACGCTTTGCGACCAATTCTCCAGTCCTGCTAACTTTGGCAGATATTCAGCTGCCACTAGCGAAGCGGTGTTGATTGTGGCCACCTACTACCCGTTCGTCACGGCCGCCGGGCCTGGTCCTCACCTCGGCCTGACGCCCAAGCAGACGTTCTGCCGTCTGCCCGTCCTCGCCCCGACCGGCGGGCAGTTCCCCGCGGACGGTGACCTCGCCGACGTCCCCTGCCGGCACTGCCGCGAGGCTCTGGACACCTACCGGTTCCTCGCCTCCCGGGAGGACGAGCACACGCTCACCTGGAACCCCGAGCTCGTTCCGCACGGCCGCACCAGCGCACTGCACGCACAAGCCGCGCTCACCGCGACCGAGCTGCTGGCGCGCCAACGCGAGCGCTGCTGGGAGACGCCGGAGACACAGCAGCCGGAGATCCTGCTCGGCCTGCTGCGCGAGATCACAGGGGCCCGGCTGCTGCTGGGCGCGCTCAGCGACGACCTGACGCTCGTCCTGCGCGACCTGTGCCGCCCCGTCCCGTCCTGGGAGCGCATCGGCGAAGCACTCGGTGTCAGTCCCACCCCCGCCCGCCACCGCTACAACCGCGCCGCCGAAGGACGTCCCGACCGGCCAGTCGCCTGCAGCATCGGCACAACCGGATGCGGCGAACGGCGCCGCGCCCAGCTGCCCGACAACAGCAATCCGTGGAAGCACCACGACGAAGACCACGAAGCCAACCCGGAACTGCCGCAGAGGGACGACGACAAGTAGGCCCGGACCCGCCCCCCAACCACCCACCACCCGACAGACGAAGGAGAGCCCGCGCCGTGGACACCACGACCACCGCAACCGAGGACATCCCGGCCGGGCTGCGCGCCCAGGCCTCCCTCCCCGCCCAGGCCGAGCCACCCGTCCTCGCCAACCCGCTGCCGCTGCACTGGTTCCAGAAGGACGCGGTCGCCGCCGCCGTGAAGGCCGTGAAGAACGGCGGCCGGGCGACGATTGTCGCGGCGACCGGCTCGGGCAAGACGCTGATCGCCGCCGGCTGCGCGCGGCGCCTGGCGGCGAGGGGCCGGGTGCTGGTGCTGGTGCCGACGATCGAGCTGTTGGAGCAGACCGCCGCGTCCTGGTCGTTGAAGGGCGGGCGGCGCGGGTTGGCGGTGGCGGCGTGCTCGCGGGCCGAGGCGTTGGAGAGCGCGGAGGCCGGCGGCCGCGTCCACGCGCAGGTGACCACGCAGGCTGCCCGGATCGCGGACCTGGTCGCGGGGGAGAAGGCGGGCGAGCCGGTCACCGTCTACGCCACCTACGCCTCCCTGGAGCGCATCGTGGCCGCCCACAAAGACTTCGCGCTGCCCGCCTGGGACGCCGTGATCATCGACGAAGCGCACCGGACGGCAGGCGCCGAAGGGAAGGCATGGGCGGCGATCCACTCCGACGACAAGGTCCCCGCCCTGCGCCGCCTGTACTTCACCGCCACTCCGAAGATCGCCGACGACTCCAAGGCAAAGGCCGGGCTGGCCGACCTCACCGCCGACGGCGACGGTCAGGACGCCGAGGAACTGCCCGCGCTCTGCTCCATGGACGACCCGGCCGTCTACGGCGAGACCGTCTTCACCTGGACCCTCGGCCAGGGAATCGAACACGGATTCCTCGCGGACTACCGCGTACTCGTGCCCGTCGTCACGGACGAGGACCTGCGCGAACTGCTCAACCTGCCCGCCGTCGCCGACCTCCGCTCCCAGCGCTCCAACGAGGAACTGCTGCGCCTGGCCCTGCAGATCGCGGTGCTGCGCGCGGTCGCCGACCTGCAGCTGCGCCGCGTCATCACCTTCCACTCCCGCGTCGCTGGCGCCCGCGAGTTCGCCGCGACCATGGCGGCCACCGCCGAGCTGCTCCCCTTCGCGGACCGCCCGGAGCGGGTGACCGCCCTCGCGGTGGCCGGCACCGACAAGCTGAAGGACCGCCGGGCCGCGTTCGCCACCTTCACGGCCTCCACCGGCGTCGAGGAGGGCGAGGAGGGCGAGCAGTGCTGCATCATCTGCAACTCGCGCCTGCTGAACGAGGGAATCGACGTGGCCGCCGTTGACGCCATCGTCTTCGCGGACCCCAAGAGCTCGGTTATCGACGTCGTCCAGGCCGTCGGCCGGGCCCTGCGCCAGTCCTACCGGCAGGGCAAGGTGTCCTGGGTCATCATCCCCGTCTACCTGCCCACCCCGCTGGTCGGCGACGACACCGCGGCCGCCGACCCGGCCGAGATCCAGGACGCGGGCGAGGCCGTGAAGGCGGAGGCCGAGGAGGAGATCGAGGCGTCCTCCTTCCGCACCATCTGGCGCGTCCTGCGCGCCCTCGCCGCCCACGACGCCCGCGTCGTCGGCCGCATCACCGAGCTGCGCACGAAGCGGGCGGGGGAGAAGGACCACACCGTCGTGTCGGAGACCGGCGAGGACTCGGACACCGAAGCCGACCGGGACGGTGCCGAGCAGCCGGCGGGGGAGTCGCCAGTGGACTGGCTGCGGATCAACGCCCGCAAGCACGCCGCGCAGATCCTCCAGACGGTGAAGCTGCGCGCGTTCAACCCCCGCGCCACCGAGTGGCAGCGCATGCACGCCCTCGCGGCCGCGTTCCGCACCCGCCACGGGCACCTCGACGCCGCCGACAAGACCACCGACGGCAGCCTGGTCAGCTGGCTGGACCGCCAGCGCTACCTGAAGAGCACCGGCCTCCTCGCCCCCGTCCGGGTCAACGAGCTCGACCAGCTCGACATGATCTGGGACAAGCACGCCCACTCCTGGGAACGCGGCTACGCCCACGCCCGCGCCTGGGCCGCACTCCACGGACACCTCGCCATCCCGGCCCTGGAAAAGCTCGACGGCCACGGCGTCGGCGCCTGGATGGCCCGCCAACGCAAGAACACCAAGCTCACCGCCACCCAGGACGCCAAACTCACCGCGCTCGACGCGATGTGGCGCACCGACCCGGACTGGAACCGCTCCTACCGCCGCCTGCTCGCCTACCTCACCGCAGGCGGCACCCTCAACGGCCCGGCCAAGCGCACCGGCGGCGAAAGCGACCCCACCTTCCGGCCCGGCGCCTGGCTCACCCGACAGGCCAAAGCCCGCGCCGACGGCAAGCTGACCGACCAGCAGACCACCCTCCTCGACGCCCTCCAGCCCTGAACCGGCACCCACCCGCCCGAAGGGAACCACCCGTGGACGACGACCAGCACAACCAGCCGTTCCCACTGGCGCTCTACCGCCACAACGGCGAGCTCATGATGCCCGCCACCCACGTCACCGCCCTGCTGCGCCACACCGCGGAGACCTTCCGGATGTGGCGGGTGCGGGGCGAGGTCCGGATGGACCTGCTGACCACCGCCCGGCTGTACGACTCCCTGGTGCAGTACGCCGCCGATCTCGATGCCTCCATCGCCGTGGCCGGCGCGCACGGGCAGCCCGGTGCGGACCCGGCGGCGGACCGCGCGCGGGCGGACGAACTCGCCCGGTACCTGGCCGAGGTGACCGGCGACTATCTCGCGGCCGGCGACCCGTCCCCCGCACCGGCTGCCGGCTGACCCCGCCGTCCCGGTGCCACGGCCGGGACGGGCCGCCTCCCGAAGGAGACGCGTGACCACCACCCACACCACCCAGCAACCGCCGACGATCTCCTGGTACGCACAGTGGGAATGCGGCTGCGGCGACGGAGGGGACGCACTGTTCGAGGACGGCACCATGGTCGACGCCGACCACGACTGCGACGCCGACGACGGCCCCGACATCAGCTGGGAGGGCCGCGCCGAGTGCACCTGCGGCTGGTCCCTGGAGACCCAGTTCACCGACGGCGACTACGTCGAGGCCGACCACGACTGCGACACCGACCAGTAGCACCACCACCCACGGGGCGGCCCGAGGCACGGGCCGCCCCCTCCCCAGTCCGTGAAGGAGAGACGCGCATGCGCGGCCCCGGCTACAACCTGGTGACCGACCTCCTGGTGGCCGCCGGCCACACCCGCGAGCAGGCCTCGGCAGCCGTCGCCCGGATCGAGTGGGACGTCCTCGACTGGGCGCAGGGCACCGTCGACAGCACCGGACTGCACTGTCCTGACGGCACGTCCGACAACTACGTCGACGGCTGGTACGACGGCAGCGTCGCCGCGAAAGCCCGGCTGGCCGAGCACGCCGAGCGGGCCCGCGTCGAAGCCCGGCGCGGCGGCATCGCGGTTCCCCCCGGTCCGACACCACCCGATCCCGCGCCGGTCGTCCCGGCCCCGGCGAATCCCGGCCAGGTGCTCGGTACGGCGCGGGAGCTGTTCGCGGGCCTCGTCGGAGAGCAGCCGCACGACGACGAGACGACCGACGCGGTCTTCGACGTGATCCAGTGGCTCTTCGACGGCCCCGACTACACCGCCACCCTCACCGGCTTCGTCCGGGACCGGGAGCGGGACCTGCGCGCGATGTACCGCGACTACGGGCACGGCACCAGCCACGACCGCGACCCGGACGGGTGGCCCGGACCCCGCTACGTCCTGGTGCGCCAGCCCGAGAACCTGGCCCTCGCCGAGCTGCTCACCCGCCGGCCTCTCGCCCTCGCCCAGGCCTGGAACGGCACCCTGCCCGACGTCCTCCTGGACGACATGGCCACGGCCTGGCCTCACCGCAGCTGACCCGGCCACCAAGCGGCCCGCCACCGGGCTGTTCTCACCTCTGATCCCGCCGACCCGGAAGGCAGCACCCGCGATGACCGACACCACCCGCCCCACCCCGGATCCCGCCGCCGTGCCCGGCCGGCTGGAGCTGTCCCCGCACAGCAGCCGGCCCGCGCCCGCCGACCGTGACCTGGGTCGGGCGAACCTCGACTCCCTGCTGCTGCGCGGCGCGATCTGGCTGCGCTGGTCCGGCCACGACGGCATCCGCACCCTCCACCACGGCGCCGGCCTCGCCCGCGGCTGGACCGAGCGGGACGTCGACGGCCTGGACGGCTGGGTGGCCCTGGTGGAGGGCCGGATCGTCCTCGGCGCCCGCCCCGGCCACACCGCGCCGGAGCCCCTCGTGCACGCCGAGGCGTGGCAGGCCGGCGCGACCCTGTACGACGCCCTCGCCCAGCACCCCGCCGACCAGGCCCAGGGCGAGGACGACGGCGACCGGGAGCACCCGCTGCTCGGCGACGTCCGCAGCAAGGTCCGCCGCCGGGCCGCCGGGACGACCCTGGAAACCATCCAGCAGGCCCTGCACGAGGCCCGGGACGACGAGCGGATGGCCGACCGGTACGCCGACGCCGGGGACGAGAGCGCCGCCGCCCTCGACGAGTGGCAGCGCGTGCACGACCACACCGCCGAAACCCGCGCGGAGCGCTACGACCCCGCCCACGACACCGCCCTCCAGCACGCACTGCGCTTCGAGCGCCACCGCAGCGACGTCGCCGCCCTCGCGGGGGCGGCCGAGTACCTGGAGATGCAGCGCACCGACAGCGCCCACCGCCACCTCGCCGGCCCCGCCGCCCAGCCCCTCTACACCGCCCTCGACCGCGCCGGCCTCCACCCCCTCAGCGAAGCCGACCACCACGCCGTCCGCGACCTCACCCACCACCTCGACCCGGCCACGCTGCACCAGGTCATGACCTGGCTGGAGCGCACCCGCACCACGGCCCTCGCCCTGCGCGGAGAACAGGCCCCGCCCACCCGGCCCACGGTGCGCCGTAACCACATCTAAGGGGAACCACCCCATCCGATCGCCCGCCGGCCTGGAAGACTCTGATTCAGGTGATCACCGTGGCCAGGCAGACTGGCATGGTGGTAGTCGTCGTCCTCGTCCGTTACACCTGCCCGGACCCCGCGGAAGACGACCAGGCCTCCACCACGGCCAACGCCTCGCGCGCGGTGCCGCGCACCATCTCGTCCTCGTCATGCTCCGCCACATCCGTGAGCACGGTGACGGTCCCGGCCTTCTCAGGCCACAACAACGCCAACAACTTGACCCCCGCCACCCGCAATACCCCTTGCGGGGCGCGCCGCGCATACTCACAAGCGATGGGGTAGGCCACATCCGGGAACCGCACCGCCAGCACGTGCAGGGCGTTGCTGCGCACCATCTCGGTGGTGTCGGTGGTGGCGGTGAGGACGGCCTGCCGGGTGTCCTCCCGGTCTGGCCAGCTCTCCCCCAGCACCTGCAGGGCGGTGCTGCGCACGTCCTCGTGGGTGTCGGTGGTGGCGGTGAGGACGGCCTGCCACGTCTCTTCCCGGTCTGGCCACCGATCCCCCAGCACCTGCAGGGCCTTGCTGCGCACCATTTCGTGGGTGTTGTGGGTGTCGGTGGTGGCGGTGAGGACGGCCTGCCACGTCTCTTCCCGGTCTGGCCAGCTCTCCCCCAGCACCCGCAGAGCGTTGCTGCGCACCATCACGTTGGTGTCGGTGGTGGCGGTGAGGACGGCCTGCCACGCTTCTTCCCGGTCTGGCCAGCTCTCCCCCAGCACCTGCAGGGCGGTGCTGCGCACGTCCTCGTGGGTGTCGGGGGTGGCGGTGATGACGGCCTGCCACGCTTCTTCCCGGTCTGGCCACCGATCCCCCAGCACCTGCAGGGCTTTGCTGCGCACCATTTCGTGGGTGTCGGGGGTGGCGGTGATGACGGCCTGCCACGTCTCTTCCCGGTCTGGCCACCGATCCCCCAAGGCGTGCAGGGCGTTGTTTCGCACCATTTCGTTGGTGTCGGTGGTGGCGGTGAGGACGGCCTGCCGGGCGTCCTCCCGGTCTGGCCACCGATGCCCCAAGACGTACAGGGCGTTGCTGCGCACCATCACGTGGGTGTCGGTGGTGGCGGTGAGGACGGCCTGCCGGGCGTCCTCCCGGTCTGGCCACCGATGCCCCAAGACGTGCAGGGCTTTGCTGCGCACCATTTCGTGGGTGTCGGTGGTGGCGGTGAGGACGGCCTGCCACGTCTCTTCCCGGTCTGGCCAGCTCTCCCCCAGCACCTGCAGGGCGGTGCTGCGCACCATCACGTTGGTGTCGGTGGTGGCGGTGAGGACGGCCTGCCACGCTTCTTCCCGGTCTGGCCACCGATCCCCCAGCACCTGCAGGGCGGCGCTGCGCACCATTTCGTGGGTGTCGGTGGTGGCGGTGAGAACGGCCTGCCACGCTTCTTCCCGGTCTGGCCAGCTCTCCCCCAGCACCTGCAGGGCGGCGCTGCGCACCATTTCGTGGGTGTCGGTGGTGGCGGTGAGAACGGCCTGCCACGTCTCTTCCCGGTCTGGCCACCGATTCCCCAACACATTCAGGGCGGCGATACGCAGATGTGAGTTCCAGGGCAGATATGCCAGGAGAACGGCCTCGTGGGAGTCGCGGCTCAGCGCTGCGGCAACCTCCCCCGGAGAAAATCTCTGCGGCACCGTGGAGCACGCAATGGCCGCGTGGTGCCACCGCAGGTAGCGCTCCCGGCCGTTCCAGAAGCGGTCGAAGGTGCCCAGAGCCGGCACCGCCTCACCGACTTCCAAGTACGGGCGACGGCGCAGGGTAGCGGTGAGGTGGTCGATGACGGCGTCGCTCTGGGCGGCGACCGACAGGTGGGGGTCCGTGGTGCCGGGAGTGGGGCCGATGTCCTTGATCTCGGCGAGGACGCGGATGGCGAGCATCAGCATCGGAGCCCACCATGAGTCCGGGTTCCTGCGGTGCTGGTAGAGGAGGCGGGCGAGGAGCGCCGCCACGTCGCGCTGTCTGAGGCCGCCGGCGGTCAGGAGCAGGACCTCGTGCCAGGCCGGGTCGCTGGCGCGTTCGGTCAGCAGGTCGACGAGTTCGTCGCGGGTCCATTCCTCCTCGGCGCGGCGGCGTAGGAGGTCTCGGGCGGCGAGGTGTTCGAGGAAGGTGCGGTGGACGAAGCCGTAGATCCCGCCGCCGTAGTGGGCGAGGAGGAAGTTGCGGGTGCGCAGGTGCTCGACGAGCTGATCGGCGGCGACGTCGGCGGCCGGGCGGCTGATGCCGTGGTCGGTGAGGAAGGCACTGATGAGGCCGGTCAGCTCCTCGTGCCGGATGAATGTGCCGGCGGGCCGTCCGGCGCCCTCCTGCATGCGCCGGGCGACGCGCTCCAGCAGCATCAGGCGCCGGCTGACGTCAAGCCACTCCAGCGCGGCGGCGGCCTCCGCGCCGACGGGGGACGGCGGTTTGAGGAACTTGGCCTCCTTGTCCCACCGCTCGATCAGCACCTCCACCGCGTGGGCGTAGACCTCGCGCCGCTCACGCGGGATGGTCCGGCCCAGCCCCATGGACGCCAGGACGGTCAGCAGCAACGGATTCCCCGCCAGTTCCGCAACCGCCCGCACCTGCCGTACCGCGCCGAGGAGGCGCTGGGTGAGCTGCGAGGCCAGGGACGGGTTCTGCGGATGGGCGGCGGTGTACCAGCGGCGCACGAACTCCTCGACCTGCCCGCGCTCCAGGTCCTGCAGGATCACCTGAGCGAAGCCGCTGCCCGTGAACTCGCCGGCCCGGTAGCCGTACTCCCGGGAGGTCACCACCGTGCGGACCTCGGGGTGGGCGGCCGCGAACGCGGTGATCCGGCGTGCGGTGTCCGCCCGCACCTCCGGGTCGAAGACCTCGTCGAGACCGTCGAACAGCATCACCACCCGCCCGCCCGCGAGCAGCTCCGCCAGCACCGCCTGGGGCAGGGCCATGCGCTCCTGGACGTGGATGTGTTCCAGGAAGTCCTCGAAGGTCCGCTCCCGCCACTGCGCCTGGGCGTACTTGCGCAGCTCCACCACCACCGGCACCAGCCCGGCCAGACCCGCCAGCTCCGGCGGCGTCTCGTGCAGGCCGCCGGCCAGCGCGAGCGCCAGGTACTGCGTCAACGTGGACTTGCCCGCCCCCGGATCGCCGAGCACCACCAGGCGCCGGCCCTCCTCGCCCGCCAGGACCTCCAGCACCGGCTTCGCCACCTGCGCCCGGTAAGCCTCCCGCAACCGGGCCGCCTCCGCGGCCTCCGTCCCCGGTGGCAGCCCAGTACTACCCTCGCCCGGTCCGTCGGCGGCGAGCAGGCGGCGCCACTCGCCCGGAACCTGCGCCGTGTACGGGCGCGCCAGCTGCGGCATGAACACCTGCCGCAGCTCGATCACCGCCTGCTCACCGGCGCTCCCGGACGGCCCCAGCACGTCCAGGTTCAACCGCCGGTACACCTCGCGGACCCGCCCCCGGTACGTCTCCACCGCCGCGGCCACCTCGGCTGCCTGTGCCTCCGCCAGCGCGGCGGCTTTCCGTCCCTGGGCGCCGCGCTCGGCGTCGCGCTCCGTGCGGGCGTCCTCCAGCAGCTCGTCCCACTGCGTTCGTCGCTGCTTGAGCCACCGGGCCTGCACCGTCCCGTTCTGCTGGAGGGAGTCCTCGCCGGCCCACGCGGACCACACCGCCACCACGGCCAGCAGCACCTCGCTGTCGTGCGGCACCACCATCGCCGCCGCCCGTCCCGCGGGCGGAACCCAGGCGCTGATCCGCTGCCCGCTGAAGTTTTCCGCCCTTGTCAGGCCGGTGCGGTGCACCGCCTTCTGCAGCTCCGCCTGCCCGCAGTTGCCGCCTACGGCCTTGCGTGCCCGCACGGCACGCTCCCGCAGGTCCAGCAGCCTCGAATGCAGCGCCTGCCGCTTCGGTCCCGCTGCCCGCCCGTGTTCCGCCCCTGCCATCGCCCCGCACCCCTCGTCTGCCCGCATCCGGTGCCCGCCCTGCCCGCAGCGGGCACCCGAGCCCTCAGCGGTCCGATACCGCTGACCAGCAGCGTAAGGCCCACCATGCCCTCCCCGCCCGCGACTTCGGACACCCGCACCCTCTGGATGGGAGCTTCGGACCAACGCCGGGCCCGGCATCCGACAGTGCACCGACCACCCGAAGGGGGAGCACTACCATGAACGACGACCTCACCCACAAGACCCGCCCCACCACCGAAGCCGACAACGACGCCGGAACCGGACCCGGACCCATCGCGCAGGCCGGCCCGCTCGGCCCGACCGAACCGGCCGTGCCCACGACGGGGGAGCAGGACCAGCCGGCCCGCGACTCGCTGCTCCGCCAGGCCGGACGCGCAGCCGTCCTCTCTCTCGCCGGCACCCCCGCGCTGCTCGTGGCCGCCGTCGTCGAGCGGTGGCTCAGCACCCGCTGACCCTGCGGCCCGGGAGGAGGCGTTGGTCGTCAAGGCCTCCTCGGATGACCGGTTCATGCTGGAACGGCTGGTCAGAAACATGAGCGTGGCGGGTCGCAGGTACTCCTCCCGAACGGGGCTGACCAGCCGTGTCGAGGACCTACGGTCAGTCAGCCGGCCGGGGCCGCCGGGAGGCGCCCATGGACATCACTGCTGTCAGGCGCCGACGGCTGCCTTGCGCTTGGCGGTGGTGGCGGCAGGGTGCAAGGACTCGGTGCCTGCCACCGGCTGCTCGGCGTCGCGAGGGAGAGGGGCGCCGGGTGGTTGGTGCCTCGGTCGAGGCGCCAGCGTCGCTCCCGGCCCGCCGTCACTCGGCAGCTCCACCCCTGACCCGCACCGAACCCGTGCTGCCTCCCGCCGAAGGGAGGCAGCACCACTGCGGCCCGGCTTCGCGGGCGGTGCGGTCCGAGCGGCCCTGGTCGCAGTGCCCATCTTCGCGAGCCGGCCGGTCGTCCGTCCGTCCGTCCGTGTGAACCGTGCGGCGCGTTGCCCGGTGGTTCGGAGACCCGGCTGCTTGGCTGTCCGCGGGCAGACAGAGCGCCCGACCGTCGTCTGCCGCGCGGCCCCGAACAGGCAGCCGAGTTCGGTCCCAAGCCTCGGCACTCTGGCACCACCGCAGCATGATGCCGTCGACCCGCTCACACAGCGCGTCGCCGCCCGGGGCCCGGCTGCGCGTGCACGGGATCGGCGATGAACGACACCACCCCCCAGCTCCAGCACCTGGCCAAGCTGCGCACCAAGGTCACCGGCGAGAAGTACCGCGCCGCACTGGAACGACTGCTGCACACCTGGGAGCCCGGCCAGCCCGTCATCCCCGCAGCGTCCACCGTCGAGCAGGCCCGGCTGGAGAGCACCGTGCTGCACCGCGGCCGGGGCCTGTCCACCGTCTCGGCGCACCCGATGGGCATCCGGTCCCTCCACCCGGAGGCCGGCCTGCTGACCATCACGCTGGAGCCCGAGCCGTACGCCGTCTCGCACTGGGCACAGGCCCTGCTCCCGGTCGACCCCGGCCCGGACAACCTGATGCACGGCGCCGGCGGACTGCGCTACACCACCACCAACCACCACGTCCTGCTGACCCAGCTCGCCACCGGCGCCACGATCAAACTCACCGGCTTCCCCGTCCACTGGTGGGAGCGCGCAGCCGCCGCCCTCGCCGAACAAGCCCTGAACACCGGGGACCACCCCTGCTTCCGGTCCCCGGACATCTGCCCGGCCGAGCGCGACATCGAGCAGTGGCGAGCAGCCCGCAGAATCGACCCCCACTTCAGCAGCGCCCTGCTGCGCCGGATCAACGTCACCGCGTTCCCGGGCGGCTACGGCGGCAGCGACCTCTGGTCCGACCCGATGCGGCCGGGATGGAAGTGGAAGCTGGAGATGATCGGCGCCCCCGATCACGCCCGGATCCTCAAGCTGCTCACCCACCCCCTGGTCGGCCTCGATCTCACGGTCACCAGCCGCCGATGCCACTGCTCCGAGCCCGACACCGATCGGTTCGGGCTCGGCAGTGACCGCTCCGGCTGCACCATGCAGCTGGCCAGCGCCGACGGGCTCCGCAGGTTGGAGGTGCGGGACCTGCGGTGGACCTCGGGCCGCAAGGCCCAGGAGCGGGCGGCCGGGAACAGGGTGGAGGAGAACGCCTTGGCGTTCCAGGCCTACGTGTAGCCGGACGGCAGGGGGCGGCGAGCCTGCCGGCCCGCCGCCCCCTGGACTGCAGGGCGTTGGCGGATCGCTAGGATCGGGCACCCGCATCAGGTGGAGGAGACATATGGCCGAGGTGCCGCCAAGCCGCGTCGAGTGCTGGTGTTGCTCGAACGGGTTGGTCGTCTTCTGCGTCGACACCGGGGCGATCGCTTGCTGCTGGAGTGCGAGGAATGCATGTCCGGCAGGTGGGCGCCTCCGGGCGAGGGAGAGCAAGAGCCCGGTTTCCTCACGACCGATATGCTCACGCGCCCGGCGGCCCTCGCCGAGATCCAGGCCATCGGCTGGGAACACCTCGTCGACGGCTCCTGGGACTCGTGACCGCGTGTCCGTCCGGCCCCTCGGGACACGGCATCGGGCGTCAGGCCCACCGGAGGAGAGCGGGCATGTTGCCGGCACAGCGAAAGTGAGACGACAGCGGTGAACGACCCTGTTCGCGAGCTGGCCCGCCTGCTCTCCCGGCCCGCCACCACGGCACCGCCCAAGGACTGGGCCGCCGTCGCCCGGCAACTGGGCACCGACCTGCCGTCCGACTACAAGGCCTTCATCACCACCCACGGCGGCGGCTACGTCGACAGCTACCTGTGGATCCTGGAGCCGGGCTGCGCCAACGGCAACTACGACCTCGTCGACAACGTCGAGGAACGCACCGAGGCCTTCGAGTACCTCTGGGACGGCGACGAGGACAGGCCCCGCGAGATGGAGGAGGACGGTGCCCGCCTCATCCCCTGGGCGTCCACCGACAACGGTGAATTCCTGTACTGGCTGGCCCGCCCCGGGCAGGACCCCGACACCTGGACCGTCATGGTCAACGAAGCCCGCGGCAGCGACTGGGAGCACGTCGACACCGGCTTCGCCCCCTTCCTCCTCGCTGTCCTGGGCGGCACCCTGCGCTCCGAGATCCTCAGCGACCGGTTCCCCACCACCCCCCACGACTTCCGCCCGGCCGGCGACTTCGTGTAGCTCACAAGGTGACCGAGGCCGGGGATGGCGTTGCGGCAGCGTCGGGCGCCCGTCGGTGAGGAGCGCTCTGGTGTGACTCAGCACGCTACTTGTCGCTAACCGCGCTACTCGACGTGCGGTTCTCCGGGCGGGTCAGCACGACAACTGTCGACGATTCAGCGAGGTACCTGACGGCTGGCGGCTTGTCAGCTCGCCGACGGCCGTATGTGGGGGGCGGGGACATGGATCCCATTCCAGCCCCGAGCTGGATGCCGGGGGCCTTCCACACCCGCCCCCCATAGCCGCGAGTCCCTTACGATCTCCGTCCGGCCCAACATGAGGAACCGTACAACGAGGTACCGACAAGGCCGTCGGGTCGGACTCACCTCGTCTGCGAGATGACGCCCGCCCTGGACGACAGATTCCGCGCCGATACGACAGTTAGCGTGCTGAGTCACATCTGGGCTACTCGGTGCATTCCGCGATCCGGGAGTTCAGCTTCGCGATCTGTGCGGTGAGTCCGGCGACGTGGGCGCGGGCCTGGCCGACGGTGCGCGCGCCGGCCCCGGCCAGCTCGTGCGCGTCCCGGGCGGCGGCGCGGGCGTCTTCGAGGTGGCCTTCGGCCGCCGCGAGTGCCGCACGGGCGTCTTCGACGGCGGCCTCGGCGAGGGCGGTGTCGTGATCAGCCTGTTCCGCGCGGGACCCGAGGTCCCCGGCGCGCTCTTCGGCGTCCCGGGCGGCCTCCTCCGCGGCCTCAGCCTCGCCGCGCAGCCGCTCGGCGTCGCGCCGCAGTTCCTCCCGTTGTTCGGCGCGCCGCGCTGTCGCCCGGGACGACTTCCTTTCGGGAGCGGCCCGCTGCGGGGTGGCGGCAGGAGCCGGCGCCTGCGCCCTGTGGGGAGAGGCGTCCGGCGGGGCCGGGAGGGCGGGGGAGGAGCCAGGGTGGAGCGCGGTGGTGAGGCGTCCGAGGGCTAGTCCGCGGGCGGCCTGCTCGTCGGCGAGGGCGGCCTGCAGCGTCTCGGCCAGCTCCTCCTCGGGGCCGCTACCGACCTGGTGCCCGGCGGCCCGGGCGTCCTCACGGGCCTGGTCCACCAGCGCCGCTACGACCTCACGGCGCTGGACGAGGAGATCCCGTAGCTGCGCGCCGGCGAGGTCGTGCTGGGCGCGGCGCAGCGAGTGGCCGAGGCCGGTGAACGCGGTGATCTGGTCGTGGTGGTTGCGGGTGAGTTGGTTGGCCATCCAGGCGGCCGTGGTGGGTTTGCGCAGTCTCTTGATCCGGCGGGTGAGGTCGCGGTCGCCGGCTTGCCGGGCCCGGCCGGCGGCGGCGTCGCGGGCCTTGGTGAAGTCGGCGGGCGCCGGGGCGTTGAGCTGGTCGGCCACCTCGTCGATGTCCACTCTTCGGTCCGCGCGGTCAGGAGGCGGATCGCAGGTGGCGGCCGCGTGCGGCCTTCTCCAGGGCGTGCTGGAGTTCGTCGCGGGTCATGGTGGAGCGGTGGGGTAGGTCGAGTTCGGTGGCCCGCTGGTACAGCTCCGTCTTCGTCAGGGCGGACAGGTCCTCGCGCCGTGCCGCGGCGGCGCCGGTCTGCTTGCCCGTCGCGCTGGTCGCCGTCCGGGCCCGCGCGGTGGTGGCGGTGGTCTTCTTGCCGTCGGCGTCCTTCGGCCGGCGCTGCGCGGAGCGGCCCGCCGTTGTTGTCCGCTGCTCGCCAGCGGTCCGCCAGCCTTCCGCACCGGTCCGTGCGTTCGGCCGAGCTTGTTCCCCGGCGGTCTCGTCCTCGGCGGTTGCGGTCCCGGACGCTGCCGTGCCGCTGGGCTTGGCGCTTTCCAGGCTGCGGCTGAGGACCTCCATGAGGTCGAGGACGTTGCTGGGCTTGGGGGCGGCCTCGGGGGCGGTGACCGTCTGGCCGGCCTGTTTGGCGGCGATGAGTTCGTGGACCTTCTCCTCGAAGGTGTCCTTGTACTGGTCGGGGTTCCAGTCGACGGCGAGCATGTCGATGAGCTGCCCGGCCATCGCGAGCTCCCGCTCGGACACGGTCGCGGCGTCGGCGGCGGGGAGGGTGGGGATCTCGGTGCGGGGGTCGCGGACCTCGTCGGCGAAGTGCATGGTGTGCGCGGTGAGGATTCCCCGGTCCGCGCGGACGGCGGTGAGGTACTCCTTGCCGCGCATCGCGAACAGGGCGATGCCGGCCCGATTGGCCTTCTCCAGGGCCTGCTGCAGCAGCGAGTAGACCTTGGCGTAGCCCTTGTCCTTGGGGCCGAGGTAGTACGTGGTGTCGAAGAACGTCGGGTCGACCTGGTCGAGGTCGACGAAGCCGCTGATCTCGATCGTCTTGGAGCGGCCGGGGGAGAGCTGCTCCAGTTCCTCCGGCTCGACGATGACGTACTCGCCCTCGGCTACCTCGTAGCCCTTGACGATCTCCCCGAAGGGGACTTCCTCGCCGGTGCGCTCGTTGACGCGCTTGTTGCGGACCCGGTCGGAGGTGCCGCGCTGGATCTGCCGGAAGGACACGGTGTGGTTCTCCGTCGCCGCGTAAAGGGAGACGGGGACGGAGACCAGGCCGAAGGTCAGGATCCCGCTCCAGATGGGCCGGGCCATGGCGGGGCTCCTCTCGGACGGGCACCGGCGGCCGGCACCCGGGACGGGACCCCCCTTCACCTCCAGTTGTGCCACGCCGCCGGGCCGTGCGCCACGGATCGCGGCCGGAAGTGGCTGACGTTTGATCAGTCGAACAATTGATCGAATAATGTGGGCATGGCCTCCACCGACCCGCTCTCCCGCACCCGGCAGGCCGGCAGCTTCACACTGCCGGGCCTGCGGTGCGGGTCGGGCCGGATGCGGCAGCGCCGGGGGAGTGCGGGATGACGCGCGACCGGGCGATCCTCCACCTGCACTTCACCCGGCCCTCGTTCGAGGTGTACGCGCAGCTGTTCACCGTGCTCGCGGACGTCTGCCCGGTCGTTCAGGCCCTGCCGCCGGAGGATGCGCTGATGGACGTCACCGGTGCGCTCGGCTACTACGGCCGCACCCCGGCCGGCCTCGCGGACCTGCTGCAGACCCGGCTGCTCGCCCGCTACGGCCTCACCACCGTGGCGATCGGCGGCGGTCCGAACCGGATGCTCGCCACGATGGCTGCCGAGACCTGCGCGCCGGGGGAGGCCCTGATTCTGGACGCCGATCCGGTGGCCGTCGCCGGGTTCCTGCGGGCCCGGCCGGTGGAGGCGCTGCCGGGGGTGGGCCCGGTGCTTGCGCGGGGCCTGCACCGGTACGGGGTCGGCAGTGTCGGCGACGTCGCCGGCCTGCCGCTCACGACGCTCCAGCGGATCGCGGGCGCCAGCACCGGCCGGCTCCTGCACGACCGGGCCCGGGGCATCGACCCGCGCGGCGTCACGGTCGCGGGACCGCCGGCGGGCATCGCAGCCAGCCGCCGCTTCGAGCGCGACGTCCTCGACCCCGACGTGCTCCGCCAGGCGCTGCTGGCCCTGGCCGTCGACCTCGGCGCCCGCCTGCGGGCCGCCGACAAGACCGCCCGCGCCGTGGAACTGCAGATCACCTACGCCGACCGCTCCACCACCACCCGCTCCCGGACCCTGCGCGAATCAACCGCCCACACCCCGCTCCTCCAGGACACCCTCTACGCCCTGTTCGCCGGACTCGGCCTGCAGCGGGCCCGGATCCGCGCGGTCACCGCCCGTGTGAACGGCCTCGCCGCCGCCGAGCACGGCTTCGTCCAGCTCACCCTCGACGCCGCGACCGAGAACAACCGCCTCCTGGAACCCGTCATCGACCGCGCCAACCACCGCTGGGGCACCGGAACCGTCCACCCCGCCACCCTCACCAGCCCCGAGCACCGGACCACCCAGCAGGACCGCCGGCCCTCCCGCCACCGGGCCGCGTCATGAGGAACCGACCGCCGAAACCGGCAGCCCGGCGAAGCGGGCGCTCACGGGTTGCGCGGGTGGCCGAGCAGCGTGGGCGGACCCAGGCCGAAGAAGAACGCGAGCGCGTACGGCGCACTGTCGGGATCCCGCGGCCGGGCGTCGAAGCACGCCCAGCTGCAATACCCCGTCGGATTCCACCTGCACAGTTCCCGGCACTCACCGCAGGTCATGACCGGCGCCGGATCACCGGTGGCACGGTTCATCGCGATCACCCGCTCCGCGTCTCGCCCCGCCTCAACGGTACGACCCGCCGGCGCCCCCGCCCGGCAACGACCGGACACCCGGTGGGCACCATAGACCCTCCGATCCGCCCGCCCGCGGGCTGCGCCCCTCACCTGGACGCCCCGCTGCTGCCGGATGTCGCGGTGGCGGGCGTGCCGGACCACGGGGTGGCGTTGTGGCGGATCGTGGAGGTGCGGGTGGGCGGCTTCTGGGTTCCGGGGGTGCTGAGCGCGTGGCGGCGCCTGCCGCTCGGCTGGGCCGGCCACGTCCGCTGGAGTCCCGGACCCTACGGCGACGCCTGGATCCTCTATGCGCCGTGGTGCCTGCGCCCGGCCGTCCTCCTCCATCCCGCGCCGCCGGCGCCGTCCGTGTCCGTGGCGCGGTCCCGGCCGCCGGGCCCCGGCAGCGCCCGGCAGGGACGGCGGCCGGGGCCCGGCGGCGGGGATGGCGTCAGCGGGTGAGTACGTACAGAACCAGCAGTTGCAGCCCCGAGTTCAGCAGGTTGCCACCGGCCTGGGCGAGTACGCCCTCGGCGATCCGCTGCACCGACCGCCGCACCGGCCCGGCCGCCGCCGGCACCGCGGGCGCCGGACCGGCCGGGTACTTCCTGCGCTCGACGCCGTCCCAGACCGGGGTGTTCTGCGTGTCGTCCATCGTTGTCCTCCGTTGCGTCGGTACCTGCGGGCAGGCCGGTCTCCGAGGGCAGGGCCCGGGCGCAACAGGGCGCCGTGGGCCCGCTCCTGGCGGCCTGTGACACCGGAAGCTAGACGCGGGAGACAGCCGGTCAAGAGGGTTCCGCCACGAGTTTTCCGGGACCACGGCCAGACGCCGGGGCCCGGCGGCGCGGGCGGAGGGTACACCCGTAGTTGCGCGGGTCAACTCCCTGTGAGCAGGCCGTTCGCTGCGCGCCGGTTGCCCCGGGCCGGGCCGTGCACGGGGCGCCGGCGATCCGCGGCGTCCGGCGTCGTGCCGGTGGCGGGTCCGGTGTTAGAACGGGGATACGGTTGCGGCCATGACTCCCGGCGATCTTCAGCAGACACTTCTGGCCCGTCTTGTGGAGATCGGGGGTGTGGAGTCGGCGGTGGTGTGGCCGGGCCGCCCCTACGGCCTGGTCGTCACGCTCAAGGACGCGGGTTCGGTGTTCTGGATGGTGTCCGGGGCCTCCGGCGTCGCACCGGCGGCCGGCGAGGGCGAGCGCCTGGCGCCGCAGCCGATGCCGGACCTGGGCGGAGGGAAGGTCGCCACCGCCCAGGTCGAGCAGGCGCTGCTGACGGCGCTGGCGGCCGGTGACACCGACGGGCAGATCATCCGCGCCGACCGGTTCAGCACCAGGCCCGTCCCGCCGGCCGTCGGCTACGGAATTACCGTGGACATGACAGATGGATGGCGGCTCTTCGTGGCGTGCGTCGGCACGGCCCGGCGGGGCGAGGAACTGCGCACCAGCCGTCACTTCCAGCCGGAGTCCGAGGTGTAGGCGCCGCCCTCCGGGCCGGTACCTGCGGGCAGGCCTGTCCCCGGGAGCGGGGGCAGGCCCAACCGAGGGTGCCGTGGGCCCCCGGATCCTGCAGCGGGGCCCGCTCAACAGACCGTCATCGGCCTCGGCCAGCTCCGCTACGTCGTCGAGCAGACTTTCGCCCGGCTCCACCGGTTCCAACGCCTCGACAAGCAACCGGCCTGACCGTCGTCCTGGCCCGACCGGGCTGCACTTCAGGAGGCTTCGAGCGTGCTGACTACGGCTCCGTTCCTGCCCGGGAGCCGGCGGGTTCACCCGGTTCGAAGGGGCTGAGGACGAGAGATTCGTCGGCTCCTGCGGCGATGACGTCGACCAATACGGTGCTGTCGTCCGCGAAGCGCAGAGTGAAGACCGGATCGAGCTGCATCAGGAAGTCGAAGCCTTCCCTGTCGGACTCCGACAGGGGGCTGTCGGTCATGGCAGCGCCCTTCCATCTCCCACCGGCCACAGAGGTGGTCAGGGTCACGCGGAAGCTGCCTAGGCATGTCGATGGGTTGGCCCACCATTCGAGCGTCGCACTGCCGTCGTAGCCGTCCATGCCGAAAGTATGGCGGGGAGCGCATCTCCGGCAGACAGGACCATGACCCGCACCCACAAGATCGCATTACGGGCTCTTAGCGCGGTCACCGCCGGCCTCACCCTGGAATGGAACTCCGGGAAGGTCGAAGGCCACGTCAACAATCAAGACCCTCAAGCGCGCCATGGTCGGCCGGGCTTCCTTTCGGCTCCTCCGGATCCGTATCCTCACAAGTCGCCGCTGAAGTGCGACGGTGCGACTCCCGGAGGAACGATGGGATGGTCGGTTGGACCGCGATTCCGCGCCTGGCGTGCACGGAGGCGGGGATGGGATGCCGATCTTGTAAGGGCCATGCGCCTGCCTGTCCCACGGGCAGTTCAGGAACGTGCCCGTGAGCTCGTCCACCAAGGAGCGATCAAGGAAGCGATCGAGGAGATCCGCACATCGACGGGTTACGACCGCCAGGACGCAAGGGGCGTAGCCCTCGCCTTGCTGTTCTCGCTGACGGTGCCGGCCGGACGACCGCGCCCGCTCGGGAACAAGCGAGCCAGCACCGCCCCTTGATCATTCACGCAACTCCGGTCAGAGCCGTTTTGAACCTCACTCCTGGGCCCGGCTGCACCGCGTACCTCGACCAGCTCGGTGCGAGGGCACGTGGTCTTCCCGCCGAAGCCCGCAGCGGCATCGAGGCCGCGGCGGCCCGGGTGACGGAGGATCCGACGCCGGAGGCGGCCCAAGCCCTGCTCGAAGCACGGTGGGTGGCGGGAATCGCGTAGACGGTCCGGGCTTGGCGGTCAGCGGGCGGACCAGATCGGGCAGCCGGACACATGGCGGGTCAGCACGACCACGGTCCCGCCGTCGGTGATCTGCCGATCGTACGAGGGCCTGCAGCAGGCCACCGGCGCCGGGGGCGTCGCCCGGACGGCGGCAGGGGGCTCGTCCCGGTCCGGCAGAGCGGTGCGCGGCCACACGGCCTCCACGCTCAGCGGCCCGGACCGGCGAGGGGAAGCCCGGCGGTCGACCTGCTCGATGGGCACCCCGAGAGCTCGGGCCCGGGCGTGGAGACGGCGGCGGTCGCGGCGTTCGGACATGGAGATACCCTGCACCCTCCAGGCCCGCTCACGCCAACAGCCCACGCCGCCCGTGTCCGCGGCCGGAGCGTTGGTCGCCTTCCCGATGCCGGCGCCCCGAAGAGAACCGTGAGCATGCCGGGGATGACAGCGCCTGCGCCAACGGGACGAGGCGCTGGTGTTTCGCTATGCGCCGGAGGACAGTCGGTTTGCGGCCTGGTCCCATGGCTGGGGCTCGATCAGGTCGTCCCTGTCGAAGGCGTCCTCCTCGAACCAGCCCGTCCCCGCGAGCCATGTCTCCAGCCACGCTGCGAGGCCGGCGGAGTCGAGGAACCAGCACTGATCCCACGATCCGCCGCTGTACGGGTTCGGCTCGAAGAGCAGGACCTGACCGTCCTCACTGAGACAATCAACGCCTGCGTACATGGCGCAGCCCCAGGTCAGGATCGGTACGACGCCTTCGGGCCACTCCGGGTGCTCCACTCCAACGGACGCCTCACGTCGCGTCAGGTATTCGCCGGCGACGCTGGAACCCGGACCAAGCAACGGCAGCAGGCGATAGTCAGGGCCGAAACCGCCGTCGGCGACCTCGCGATAAAGGCGCGAAAGTAGGGGATGCAGTGCGAAGCCCAGTTGCGCCTCGGCCTCCGCGATCCGGGCATCGCCGGCAGGCGCGGGAAGGCCCGTGCTGTCGGATGCAGCCCGGATGGCAACGCGTTGCACGAGGTCATCAATGTCGATCATGACCGTGATGCTGCCAGAGCCCACCGACATGCCGCAGCAGGCGACGTTCGCCCCGTTCTTGCCGGCGGAGTGGGGACCGCAGGGACACGTAGTCTCGCGGGATGCATTCTCACCTGAGCTTCGAGAACCCTCCCGCGCTGCCTCATGGGGTCGCGGCCGAGACGGTGGAGCGGGCCCTGCGTGACCGCTCGCACGAGGGCGAAGCGGCGGAGGCCCTGGTCGGAATCGCCTTGAGCGACGACGACCGGGAGTTCGTCGAGCACTGGTGCGTGGAAGTCGGGAGGCGCGCCGTGTCGGGCAGTCCGCTTCTCGGGCTGGCCGGCCTGTGCCTGGGCCATACCGCTCGACGCTTCGGCCATCTCGGCGACGACGCCCTCTCACTGGCGAAGTCGCTTGCGGCTCGTGCTGAAACGGACCCGGCAGACGTGGATGGTCGGGCTCTCGACGGTTATGACGACGTCCGGAGCTTCCTGCGCCTTTGGTGACGCCGGCTGGCGCCGTCGCCGGTCAGCCTCGCGCTTTCATGACGGCCATGTCCCTGGGCTTGTCGCGAGTCCCTGCCAATGCCGGTGAGCTGAGCTGATATCTGGGGTCCGATCACAGCGTGAAGCATGTGGGGTACGGGGCCCGACGGGAGCTTGCCCGCACGATATCTGGGGGGTGTTCAGGAACGGTTGCCACCTCTGGCGCCTGTCGGCGGTCGAACGTCAGATCCAAGAGTTTCGACCGAAACGCTCCGAGACCTCGGGGCCGCGAGCGGGACAGCGGTTTCAGGCACAATCACATGTCGTGCCTACCCCTCCTGATCCCTCCGTTCTGTACCCCGACGTCGCGGCCTGTGGCAGCCTCGCCACAGCGCTCCGGGCCAAGGCGAAGAGCTGCCTCGATGCCGTCCCAGTCACGTCCCCAGATTCCGCTCCGCTGCTCCACGTGACCGTCGCGAGCACCCTGCCGCACCGCGAGCCGCTGCAGATCAGCGCCTGGTCGCACGAGCGCCGGTGGTCGATCCGCGGCACGGAGCCGTTCCAGGGCATGCCCCTAGTCGACGGCACGACGGACGACCTGGCGGAGGTCGCCAGAGCCGCCCGAGCGTGGCACGACGGCGCGACGCTGGACGACCTCCGCCAGGCGGCACCCTTCGTACACCTGACCGGCCGGTTCGAGGTACCCGACCACGATCCCGCGCGCCTGACGGAATCCGAGTGGCAGGGCAGGCGCCAGGAAGCGGCCGAACTGGAGTACGACTGGCAGGAGCCGTACCAAACCCTGATCGAGGCGGCGTACGCCGAGCCTGCACTGCGCGCCCTCTACCCGTTCACAAGCCACTGGGCGCTGCGCTTCTCGACCACCACCCGCCCGCACCTGACCGTCGTCGGACCGTGCCTGACCGCGGGCAGCGACGGCACCTACGGGCTGGGCAACGGCTTCATCACCCCCGACCTCGGCCTGTTCCCCACAGCACACGAGGCCGTGGCCCTGGCCGTGCACCACCTGCCGACTGGTCTCCGCCCGATCAAGCTCGACGGCTGATTGACCAGGACAAACGTTTCGGTCGAAACGTTTCCTGCACCTACCTCACGTGCCTGCAACCTCTACGCACAAGATGACGTGCGCAGATGCCGACTGGACCCCAGATAACAGCGGCCCACCCCGACGTACAGCCGTTGTCCACCGCGCGACAGGTGGTCGCCGAGACCGACCGCGTCACCCTGGCCCTCGCTGCGGCCAGCCCGGCAGGCGGTCAGCGGGCGGACCAGATCGGGCAGTGGGCCATGTGCACGGTCAGGACGTAGACGTCGCCACTGTCCCAGGTCCGGCGGACGCGGGGCGCCAAGCAGCACCCCGTCTCCGGTGCTGCCACCTCCGCCTCCACCGATTCCAGCTCGGCGGCGCACTGCGCTGCCGTGGCGCTACCGGCAGGCGGTGGCACGGGTCGGGCACCCACGGCGGGCGCCGGATGTTCGCGGGCGTCCGCGCCGGCCGTCCTCTCGACCCCCGCGCCGAGGACGGGAGTGAGGGCGCGGACGCGAGAACGGCGGCTACGTCGTTGGGCCAGGCCGACACCCTGCCCGCTCCCGTCCGCTCCACCGCCCGGCCGCGTCCCGACAGGCCGTCCGTGTCGCGCCGCTGAATGATCGTGGCGGGCGGGCACCACTGGCGGTGGCCCGCGGTAGCGTCCACGGATGAGCACCGCTGGCCTCCCCCTGGATGACCTGGTCGAAGCTGCCGTCGAAGACCTCGTCGCGACAGCGAAACCCGACGCGGGCCGCTGGCTGATCGCCGAGCTGGAGCACCGGGGGACCGAGGCACTGTGGGCAGCGGCCCTGCAACTGCTGCGCCCGCTCGCCGCGCGGCCTGCGTACGGCCTGCCCGAACGCGAAGGCGCCGTCCGTCTGCGGGCCAACGCCAAGGCCGCCGAACCCGCCACCGCCCTGGTACTGGAGATCCGACTCGCCCTCTGGGAGCACGGCGAGAACGAAGCCCGCCGGCTCTGGGACGAAGCCGCCCCCGAGCTGCGCCGGATGGCGGTCATGCACTGGCTGATCTCGTACTCCTGGGTCTTCGGGCATCACGGTGTGATGCTGACCCCGCCGCAGGCCGTCTCCCTGATCCGGCGCGCCATTCAGCGCCCTGATGCCGGCAGCACCGAAGGCTGACCCGGTGGTAGGCACGGCGGCCTTGACCAGCTCCAGGTGCCGGGAGTCGAAGAACTCGACCGCGGGGCTCACTGCGGGGCCCCTGCGGTGCGCAGTAGAAGGAGGTCGAGTACCGGGCCGTCGGGGCCGGCCCGGTACGGCCCGGCGTGCCGGTAGCCGAGCCGTCGGTAGAGGCGCTGCTCCGGCCGCTCGTCGCCGGGCATGGCGAGAAGGGAGACCCATTCCGTTCGCAGCGTCTGCAGGAGCGCGGCGTGGATGAGGGTTCCGGCGCCGATGCCCTGCCAGCCGGTGCGCACGGCGAGTTCGCAGATCCCGGCCAGTGAGCCGGTGGTCTGTGCCTCCTGCGGCTCGATGTGCGGCAGGAGCTCCTTGCCGTACCAGTAGGTGGGGGTGCAGCGGAATCCGTAGCCGAAGCCGATGATCTGCCCGGCCGCGTACGCGGTGACGAGAGTGAAGTCGTCGTGGCGGGCGTGACCGGTGATCTGACGGCGCAGGGTGGCCGGGGTGAAGCCGGCCCGTGCGACGTCGTCGTGTCCGGCGTGGGCTTCGGCCCAGATGTCGGCGAGGGTGTCGAGTAGAGGGTCGGCGCCGCTCGCGCCGTAGCGCTGCAGGGTCAGCTGGGCGTGGGACGCGTTCAGGGGCTTGTCCTTCACACTGCGGGGACGGCGGATCGGTAGGAGTCGAGGTAGGTGGCCACGCACCGGACTTCGCGGTGGCTCTGAAGCGCGCCGGCGATGTCGCGCAGGGAGCGGATCAGCCGCTCCGAGCGGACATCAGGGAGGTAGGCGAGGGTGCGGTGAGCGGCGTCGGTGGCGGCGTCGAGGTCCGGTGCGGCCCGACGGGCGTGGTGCAGGGCGATGTCGGCGGTGTAGAGGGATCGGTTGCGTGGGTGCCCGTCGGCGAACAGCATCACGGCCTGCTCGGCCCCTGCTGCGGCCCGGTCGTGCTGGCCGAGGTCGGCGCGGCACAGGGACTCCAGCCCGGCCAGTTCGGCGGGGACGAAGAAGGACAGCCATTCGGGGTCGGCATCCCGGGGACCCTTGGCGTAGAGCTCGTACGCCCTCACCATGGCGTGCTCGGCGAAAGGACGGTCGCCTTGGAGCGCCCAGCCGCGGGCTTCGCGCATCGCCAGCAGGGCGAGCCAGCGCGGTGAACCGAGACCGCTCGCTGCGCGCTGTGCGACCTGGGCGGTGGTGACGGCTTCGCGGGGCCGGCCGGTGGCGTGGGCGAGCAGGGACAGGCAGGCGAAGGCGTGAGCCTCCAGGCCCGGGTCGTCGGCCTGGCGGGCGCTGGCGAGGGCTTCGGTGTAGAGGGAGCGGGCGTCGGCAGGCCGGCCGGCGTCGAGGGCCAGCCAGCCGGCGGCGACCGACAGCATGCCGGTGGCGGTGTGGAGCCTGTGGCCGAGCTCCTCGCTGTAGCGGCCCTGGGCGAGCCAGGAATGGGCGGTGTGCAGCGCGGTGACGGCCTGCTGGCCGAGGTCGGCGGAGCCGTGGTCGCGGTCCTGGGCGTACAGCCGCTGTTCGGCCTCCCGCAGCGCCCGAAGGTGGTCCTGGCCCAGAGCCGGACGGGCGGTGTCGGCGCCCGGGGCGGCGGCGCTCAGGACAGCCGCCCCGGCCCCGAACAGGATGCTGCGTCGGCGCACCTCATCCCCTCCTTCTTCCGCTCGCCGGCCGGCGTCGGCCTCTGCCGCAGCCCTTACCCGCCGTACCGGGGGTGTGAAGCCCAACTCGTGGGCCGTCCGGCCGGTCACCTGGTGCAGGAGGCGCCGGTACCGGGCCTGCGGCCACGAGGTCATGCCGTCCTCCCAGGTAGCGATCGTCCGTGCCACCAGGAAGAGCGCCTCGCCGCGTTTGACGCCCTCGGCCACCAGGAATTCGGCGGCCTCGGTGCGGCTCATGTCCCACTCCTTCTCGCGAAGGTGCCGGAAGGTGTCGTTCGGGCTGCTCATGTCCGCCCCCTCGGAGTGCACGAGCACAGCAACTACACCCAGACGGTAGCGACTCGGGCACGCTCAGCGACAGTGCTGGTGAGTCGAAAATTGCCGGCGCCGGGCGGTTCTTCATCCGATTTTCCGCCCGCCTGACATCGCTTCGACGCGGCCCGGAGCGGTTCTCTGGTGAACCCGAGAGGCAAACCCGTACCGCCGGTGAGTCCTCGCCAAGGGGCCGTGTTCCCACCTCGGACCCGGAGACCGAACGAGCCGGCAGCGAAGCGCTGCCGCAGCTCCTCGCCCAGACCCGCGACCTCAGTCTCACCTTCCCGAAGGGACTGTCATGCCGTCACCCACGATCTCGAACTCCCGCCGCCCGCAACCCGGACCGGCTGCCCCGAGCGGCCGGCCGGAGCACGTCGAGCACTGGGATGTGGTCATCGCCGGGGCGGGCCCCGGCGGCCTCGCCTGCGCCCGCGCCATCACCGAGCAGCACCCCGACTGGCGGGTCCTGCTGCTGGAGGCCGGCCGCGCCCACCGCCGCCGCCCCTGCCCCGTCGACAAGGGCTTCGCCTGCACCGGCTGCGCCGGAATCTGCAACGTCGTCTCCGGATTCGGCGGCAGCATGCACTACGGCGACGGCGCCAAGCTCAGCCTGCTGCCCTCCGGGCGCCGCCTGATCGACCACTTCGGCGCCGCCACCGCGCAGGACCTCTGCGCCACCGCCTACGCCTGGCTCACCGAACCGCTGGCCACCGCCCCCGAGCTGCTGGGCCAGGACCTCACCGACCGCGCGATCGACGCGTTCGACGCCAACTCCCTCGCGATCCGCGAGTACCCGGTGGCCGTCCTCGGCGAGAGCACGCTCGGCCGCGTGATCGAGGGCTTCCACGACTACCTCGCCGACGCTGTCACCATCCGGCACACCACCGAGCTGGACGCCGCCGAGCCCGACGGCGCCCGCCTGCTGCTCACCTGCCGCTCTGGACGCACCCGCCGGCGCCTGAGCGCGGACCACCTGGTGCTCGCCACCGGGCGGCGCGGCGTCACCTCCACCACCGCCCTGCTCCACTGCCTGGGCGTGGCCACCGACCTGCCGGACATCTCTCTCGGGGTCCGCTTCGAGATGGCCGCCCCGCTGCTCGCCCCGATCGGCGAGGAGCACCCGGACCTGAAGATCACCCAGCTCGACGCCGGGGCCCGCAAGGTCAAGACGTTCTGCTTCTGCGGCGGCCCCAACGGCGGCCGGATCAAGTTCACCAACTACGAGGGCGCCTTCGGCGAGCCGGTCATCACCCTGGACGGACACGAGACCACCGAACGCCCCGCCCCCGCCGACGGCCGTGCGCTGGCCGCCAACTTCGGCCTCCTGTGCCAGGCCGTCGGCCGCGGCAACGCCCTGCAGGCCCGCGACTCCTTCCTCGCCACCTACCGCGACCTCACCCGCGGCCACCCCTTCACCCAGAGCCTCGGCGCGTTCCTCGACCGCCGCCCCGACACCGCCCACTGGCCCGAGCTGGCCGCCGCCCTGCCGTTCCAGCCCTCGGTGGCCGACCTCACCACCGGCCGCGTCGACCAGCTGTTCACCGACGACGAGCACGCCAGTCTCACCGCCGGCCTGCGCCGCCTGCTCGCCTCGATCCTCGACCACGGCGGCCACCCCACCGCCCTGGAGGACCTCGCCGACCAGGTCCTGGTCGTCGGCCCCGAGCTGGAGTTCCTCTGGGACAAGCCCGCCATCGACGCCGCCTGCCGCGTGCCCGGCCTGCCCGTCTACGTGGTCGGCGACAGCGCCGGCATCGCCCAGGGCATCGTCCAGGCCGCCATGATGGGCATCGCCGCCGGCCGCGACATCGCCCGCTGCCGCCCCCTGACCACCATCCCCACCATCCCCACCACCCCGGCCACCGGCCGTACCGGCGGCCGCCCGTGATAACCACCTTCGACGACCTCTACCCGCCCGACGCGATGCTGCTGCCGGTCAACACCGCCGTCATCGCCCCCCGGCTCGCCACCCCGCCCGCCGAACGGGAGAACCTCACCGGCTACCGCGACCACTACGGCCCGTTCCTGATCGGCGAGAAGCCGGCGGACAGCGAGCCCGAGCGCATCGCCCTGATCGACAAGGCGTTCCCTCACACCCTGTACGACCTGATGCTGCTGGTCGGCCGTGACGACGTCCTGCGCACCTGCGTCGGAGAACTCCCCGACACCGTCCTCGCCGCCCTGCTGGACATGGTCACCGACTTCGTCGACCACTGCTCCGACCCCGCCACCGTGCGCACCTTCGGCCTGCACCGCGGGCGGCTGTCCATCGGCTGGAACTACGACCCCACCGTGGACCGGGACAACGGCCAGTGGTGGGACAAGCGGATGCACGTCCACCTCAACTGCTGGAGCCCGCGCACCTGCCGCACCCTCCACCCGGTCCCCCTCGCCGACGTCCCCGACCCGACGCTGCGCCGCTCCCTGGTCGACCCGACCGCCTATCTCGCCCACCGGGTCATGGTCGACGCGATCCGCACCGACCGCGTCCCCGCCGCCTGCCGTCTCCTGACGCCGGACGCCACCCGCGACGCCAGCCAGCACCTGCCCGTGGGCCTCAAGGTCCGCCTCCCCGGCTTCCCCTACCTCGCCACCGCCGAATTCCGCGCCCTGCTGCGCATGCTCCACGGCACCGCAGCCGCCGCCTACCGCCTGCTGCGCGCCGTCTTCACCGACAGCCAGAGCCCCACCGGGCCCTGGCGCCGGCCCGCCCTGCGCCCGGCCGGCCACGCCGAAGCCGCCCTCGCCGCCCTGCCCTGGCTCACCGCCGAATCCCGCGCCCTGCTGATACGCCTGCGCGCGGTCCTGCACGACCTCCCCGAGCGCCAGATGCTCCTGCTGCGCGCCCGCTCCGACCTGGCCAACCGCTGCCTGGCCCTGGACGGCCTCAGCTACAACCTCAGCCTGTTCACCCCCGACGAGGTCTCCGCACGCCGCCCCGTCAACGACACCGGCGAGCTGTACCTGGTCATGCAGCTCAAGACCGTCAGCTCCATCGGCTCCAGCCCGGCGCTGGGCGGCGCCGTCGCCACCGCCGCCGACCGCACCCACGGACCCGCCATGACCTCCGGCGACCTCGCCATGCGCCACGCCTTCCAGCACGCCTACGCCCACCGCACCGGCATCACCACCGAGAGGACCAGCCCGTGACCGGCACCCTCGAACCCGCCATCCTCGACTTCTACAACCTCGGCCAGGAGCAGCAGCGCCTGGCCGACCCCCGCCGCTCCATCGAATACCTGCGCACCACGGACATCCTGACCCGCCACCTGCCGCCGGCGCCCGCGAGCGTGCTGGACATCGGCGGCGGCCCCGGCCGCTACGCCCTCGCCCTCGCCGCCACCGGCTACGACGTCACCCTGCTGGACCCCGTCCCCCTCCACGTCCAGCAGGCCACCGACGCCTCCGACGCCGCCCCGCACCCGCTGGCCGGCGCCGCCCTCGGCGACGCCCGCGACCTGCCCCACGACGACGCCACCTTCGACGCCGCCCTGCTGCTCGGCCCGCTCTACCACCTCACCGACCCCGACGACCGCCACCGCGCCTGGACCGAGACCGCCCGCGTCCTGCGCCCCGGCGCCCTGGTCGTCGCGGCCGGGGCCAGCCGCTACTACACCGCCTGGGAGATGCTCGCCGCCGGCAAGCTCGACCTGCCCGGCGCCCTCGACACCCTCACCGGCCACCTGCGCACCGGCCGCCACCACAACCGGTCCGGTGACCTACGACTGTGGACCACCGCCTACTTCCACGACCCGCACGAACTCGCCTCCGAAGCCGCCGCGGCCGGCCTCACCGTCCGCGCGCTGCTCCCGGTGGAGGGCCCGGCCAAGCTCATCGCCGGGATCGGGGACATGCTCCAGGACCCTGCCCGCACCGAGCAGGTCCTGCAGTTGCTGCGCCTGCTGGAGGGCCGGCCGAGCGTGCTGGGCACCTCCGAGCACGTGATCGTGGTGGCGACCACCGCCAGGGCGGCCCGACTGTGAGCGCCGGACCGGCGACAGCCGCTGCCGCACCGGGCGACCCGCAGGAGCTGGGGGAGCTGGTCCACGCGGTGTCGCAGTGGATCAACGGCTCCCCCGCCAACCGGGAGCGCCCGGCGCAGGCCCTGCTGTGGAGCCGGGTCGCCAAGGTCGCCGAGGAGGCGGGAGAGGCGGTGGCCGCGCTGATCGGCGCGACCGGCACCAACCCCCGCAAGGGCGTCAACGCCACGATGGCCGACGTCGAGCGCGAACTGCTGGACGTCGCCTTCGCGGCGCTGTGCGCCGTCGACCACCTGCGCACCGCCACCGGCCAGGGCGGCACCTCGATGACCCAGTTGGCCGACCACATCCGGACCGTCACCGAACGGGCCGCCCTCGCGTAGACGACTCTGGCCGCGACGCAGTTGCCCCCGGCGGAGGTCCTCCGCCGGGGGCAACTGCTGTCTGTAGTCCGGGTTCGGGCCGGCGCCTCAAGTGCGAAGAGAGCCGGTCACGGATTCGGAGCCTCGTCCGAAAGCCCGAATACATCGCGGGGCGGGCCCCAGCCGTCTGCGAACCGCCCGTTCGCTGGCGCCCGCTTCCACGCCTCGACCGTGTCCGGATGGTCCGGACCGAACAGCACCTCACTCATTCGGGCCACGTCCAGCCACCGACGGCGAAGCTCCTCCAGCTCCTCCAACCAAGTCGGGGGAGTGTCGTCGAACAACTGCTCACTAGGCGTCCGAGAGGGCTCCGGCGGCTTCGGGAGGTACCTCTCCTCCTCAAAGCGCTCGATCGCCTCGTACGCCTCCGCGAGCCGGTGATACCGGGCCCCGGTCTCCCGCAGTGACTGCACGCGGGGGTACTCCGAGGGCTTGAGGCGCTTCGCGGCCTCGCTCCACAGCCCCAGGAACCGCTGGGTGCTCGCGTCCACGCTCCTCTTATGCATGCCGCCGTGCACGGGGTAGCGGTGGGTCACGATGGCGGCCACCACCTTCTGCAGGGCCGCGAAGTCGGGCACGCGGGTTGAGGTCATCAGCGCGCCCACGCTGCTCTTGCTGATGAACCCCGGACCGCTGGTACCCGCTGCGGGCCGCCCCTTGAAGACCTGGCCGGTGCGGCTGGCCCGGCTGATCTCCTCGTAGCTCGGCCAGCCGTGGTCGACCCGCAGATTCCACAGCGCGTCGATCAGCCGCTGCAGCGCCAGATCGGCAACCCACGGCTTCCCGCTCCAGTCAGGTACCCCCACCGCTCCCCCTTCGCCGTCCAGGATCGTCCGAAACCATCCGTGATCCGGCCCTGATCGTAGAGGATTCATCCAACCGCGTCATGTCCCCCGACCGATGCGGGAGGGCTGCGGACACAGCCCCGCAGCCGGCTGCGGCAGCCGGGACAGTGGTGCGAGTGCCCACCACGGCACCCGGACCGAACTGGAGCTCACCGTGCACCACTTGATGGACCTTCTCCTGCAGGGACTCGTCACCGAGCTGCCCGCCACGATCATCGGCATCGGCCTGGCGGCCAGGGTGCCCGCCCTCGTCCGGCGGTGGCGCCGCCCACCGGACGGCGGCCCCGGCCGCTCTGCAGCCGAGCAACCGGAGGGTCCCGGCGGGAACTGAACCACTGTCCAGCCACGCAGCCCTGGCCTCAAGTCCGCACGCCCCGACGCCGACACCATCCCCATGACCACCGTCGCGCTTCACCACCCCGGCCACGCCTTCGACGGCCGCCGGGTTCTCACCGCCACCACCGAGCTGGTCGACTCCTACAGGCATTCGGGGCAGACAGTCGAGCAGGACATCGCCCGCATCTTCGTAGCCGGCGGGAGGTGGACCCGCATCGGCCCGGACGTGCACACCACCGGCCTGGGCAACTACGAACTCCGCCTGCGGTCCTCGGCGGAGGGTTGGCACGCCGACACCTTCGGGGCCGGCTGGGGTGAGCACGAAGAGCTCGGCACCGTCCCGCCCGAGCACCGCCACGCGGTGGCGGTCTACATCGACGCCCGAGACCGACTGACGCCAGATCGGTGGCCCCACACCACCGATCTGCACGAACGCAACCGAGATGGTGGGATCAGCGCCGCGCACGCGCTGATCACACACCATCTGGGCCTCCTGGACGACCAGCTCCGGACCATCGACGCCCTGCAGACCTCGATCCCCGAGACGGAGCGGCGCAAGCCCTGGGCCGCGCGCCTGCTCACCACCGAGTGCCGGCACGTCGCCGAACTGCAGGGCCGCTTGGCCACCACCCTCCTGGAGTTCCATCTCGGCACCACCGGCCTTAGCCCGAACCTCGACCGGTTCGTTCCCGGCTTCGACCTTCCGGGCGGGTTCATCCCACTGGAGTACCCCCGGCCCGCCCGGAATCCGGAGACCAACGAGATCTAACGATCCGTCAGCGCAGAGCCGGCCGGGCAACAGTCGCCCGGCCCGCCCACCATCTGGCCCATCCAGGCCAGGTTCATGCGGTCAGGAAACACGGCGGCGGTCATGTGGTCCTGTCCGGCGCGAGGGCGGAGTCGGGGCGGTGCGCGACTCAGGCCCGGCCCACCGACAGGTAGGTGAAGCCTGCCTCCCGCATCCGGGCCGGGTCCAGCAGGTTGCGGCCGTCGAACAGCACGGCGCTGCGCATCTGTCCGGCCGCTGCCTCCCACGCCACGTCTAGGAGCTGCGGCCACTCGGTGAGCACGATCGCCGCGTCCGCTTCGGCCACCGTCTCCAGCACGGTGTCGTACCGGGTGGCGGCCGACCAGACCTCTGTCTCGGCCGCGCCCACCCGGGCCAGCGGGTCCCAGCAGGTCACCTTGGCGCCCTCGGCCAGCAGCCGGGAGGTCACCACCGTGCCCGGGGCCTGGCGCATGTCGTCCGTACCCGCTTTGAACGCCATCCCGAGCAGCGCCACCCGGCGCCCCGCGAACCCGCCAAGCTCGTCCTTCAGCCGCTGCAGCGCCCTGCGGGGCTGGAGGTTGTTGACCTCGATGACCGCGCCGAGCAGCTGCAGGTGCAGACCGGTGTCGGAGGCCAGCTGCTTGAGCGCGATGCTGTCCTTGGGGAAGCAGGAGCCGCCCCAGCCCAGGCCGGCGCGCAGGAAGCCGGGCCCGATCCGGGGGTCCATCCCGACCGCGCCCATCACCTGCTCCACGTCGGCGCCGGTGGCCTCGCACAGCCCGCTGATCTCGTTGGCGAAGGAGATCCGAGTGGCGAGCATCGCGTTCGCGGCAAGCTTCGTCAGCTCCGCCGAGCGCACGTCCATCCGCACCACCGGCCCGTCCACACCCTGGTGCAGAGCGGCGACCAGGTCGGCGGTGTCCGCCTCGAAGGTGCCGACGACGATCCGGTCGGGCGCGAGGAAGTCGCCCACGGCCTTGCCCTCGGCGGTGAACTCCGGGTTGGAGGCGTAGCCGACGTGCGCGAGCCCGGCACGGTCGAGGGCCTCGCGGATCCGGTCGCCGGTCCCGACCGGCACCGTGGACTTCACCACCACGGCCTTGAGGTCCGGCGCCGTCCTCAGCTCCTTCACCACGGACCACACACGGGAGAGGTCCGCATCCCCGGCCGGGCCCGGCGGGGTGTCCACGCACACGTACGCAACCTCCGCCCCGGCCAGCGCGGTCACCGGGTCCAGGGTGAAGGTCAGCCGTCCGGCGTTGCGCAGGATCAGCTCGCCCAGCCCCGGTTCATGGAAGGGCACCTCACCGCGGGTGAGGGCCTCGACCTTGGCGGGCACGATGTCGCGCACCACCACGCGGTGGCCGAGCTCGGCCAGGCACGCTCCGGTCACCAGGCCGATGTAGCCGGCGCCGAACACGGCGACGGTACGGGAGTCGGGGTGGGTGTCCATTCGCTCAGATCCGTTCTCGAAGGCATCCACTGCAGGGACTGCCCAGCACTGTAGACCACCGTCCGCCCACGACTGAAATGATCAGATGACAAGTCAACTAGCGTTCTGAGCAAGCTCGTTGATCGCGATACGCTCGACTCCCGGACACCCGAAGGAGCGATCCGCTTGACCAGCCCGACCACCACCATCGCCCCCGCCGACTTCGCCGCCGCCCTCCCCCCGCACGCCGTCTCCGCCACCGTGCTAGTCACCGACCTCTCGGGCCGCATCCTGATGCTCCACCAGGCCCGCCCCTACCCCGGCCACCCCGCCTGGTGGCAACTGCCCGGCGGGCTCGGCGACCTCGGCGAGCAGCCCACACACACCGCCCGGCGCGAGGTCGAGGAGGAGACCGGCCTGCGCCCGACCGGCATCCTGCGCCCGCTCGTCATCGACTACCGCTCCGCCGCCGACGGCTGGCCCCCCGTGATCGACTTCGCCTTCGACACCGACCCCGTACCCGACGGCCAGCCCATCCGCCTCAGCCCCGAACACGACACCCACGCCTGGCACACCTACGACCAGTGGCTGCCCCACCTGCAGCCCGAACAACGCGACTGGTTCGCCTCCCTCTGGCACGCCCACACCACCCGCACAACCGCGCTGCTCACCGACGGCCTGAACGTCGCAGGCTCGACGGCCGCAGCGAGCTGCTGACCGAGGCCGTCGAACTCCGGCTCACAGACCGAGCCGCTCCCGCTGCTCCCCCAAGAAGGCCGCAGCTCGCCGGACGGGCCCGGTCACGAGACCGGTGGGCGCCGCCCCCGCCGCCGGAGTCCTGTGCCGGCCCCCGTTCGGATGAACGACGCGGGAGGTGCGGTGGGGCGGCCTGCAGTCTGGTGACGCGGCTGCTCCGCAGTCCCGAGCGCGACCTCGCGCAGGCTCAGGCGTGGCTACGGCTGCGCGGCCGCACCAATGCCGGGGAGCAGCACCCGGGCGAAGGGACCCTCACGGAGGGACGCACCCTCACCCTGCGGCGGCCGGTCCTGCGGAGGCGACTGGCTACGAGCCCCGGTGTCCCCCAAGGTGGCGCCAGTACGCCTCCCGCAGCGGCACCCAGCCGCCACCGCGCCGGTCCGGGTTGCAAGTCAGGCCGATGATCCGGTGCTGCGCCACGGTGATGGTCCGGTGGCCGTGCGCCGACTGGAGGCAAAGGGCACCCTCCGGTTCACCTGCTGCTCCCTCCAGCAACGCTGGGCTCAGCGTAGCCGCGTCAGCCGAGGTGTTAGTGCGCTCCGCTAGTTTCGATCTTCGCCATCAGATCATGGGCAAGGTGTGAGCAGCGTGAAGGACCCCTTGCAGGCCAAGGCCGACTTCGAGGAGATCGGAAGGGTCCGGGCGCTCTGCGACTACCCGGGAAGCCTGGCGTCGTGGCCAGCGATCTGTTTGGAGTGCGGTGCCCTAGTGACACCCAGGTACTCCAACGTCGTCGTCGCCAAGCCGAGACAGAGGGCCTGCAAGTACTGCGGGCGCCGGGCGGCCGGCCGAACGCGCGAGCAGAACCTTGCAGAGGCAGCGGTCCAGACGATGCTCGATGCAGGCCTAGAACCGCTCACCGACTATGCCGGTTCGAAGCGCCACTGGCCCTGCACGTGCCGGGAGTGCGGGCTCGTGGTCACGCCCAAGCACAGCGACATCAAGCAGGGGAGGGGCGGCTGCGAATCGTGCGCCCGCAAGGTCCGGGGTGCCAAGCGGCGCATCTCCGCCAGCCAGGCCCGGGGTGCCGCCGAAGAACGTGGGCTGGAGCCACTGGAGGACTACCCCGGTGATTCCCAGGTGGAGTGGCGCTGCCGGTGCCTGTCGTGCGACGGGGAGGTGACCGCCAAGGCCATCAAACTCGTCGGCGGGAAGGGGGGCTGCGCACCGTGCAGCTTCGCCAGGGCGGGCCTGGCCCGGCGCAAAGATGCCCGGGAAGCCGAGGCACTGATGAACCTGGCCGGCTACTTCCCCCTGACCCCCTACAACACGATGAGCGAACCCTGGCCGAGCCTCTGCAGGAAGGGGCACGAATCGGCTCCCCGACTGCTGTCCGTGATGCGTCAGGGGACCCGCTGCCTCTACTGCTCGGGACACGGCCCGGTCGACCCGGAAGCTGCCGAAGCGATCATGTTGTCCCGCGGGCTGCAGCCCACCGAGGACTTCGCCGGGACGAACAGGCCCTGGCGGGTGCGCTGTCTGCGGGAGGGGTGCGGCCGGGAGTCCACTCCCCAGCTCGGAGCGGTGCGGCGGAAGACTCAGCCCGGGTGCCGCTTCTGCGCCAAGTACGGACTGCACCTCGCCGCGCCAGCGCTCGTGTACGTGATTCTCAGCCCCGACCGAGCCACTCGCAAGATCGGCATATGCGGTACGAACAGCAGCCGCATCGCTGTCCACCGGCGGCACGGATGGACAGAGGAGTTCCATATCAGGGTCGAGAGCGGTGAGGAGGCGTTCCGCATCGAGCAGGGCGTCCTCCGTCACATCCGGAAGACGCTCAACGTTCCGGCACGCCTCGGTGAGTCCGAGATGCCGCAAGGAGGCTGGACCGAGACGTTCGACGCCGAGATGGTGAGCATCGCGGCCACCAAGCATCTGGTCCTCACCGCGCTGACGGCCTGAGCAGCTGCAGTCAAGCTCGCCACCGTCCCAGTATCAACCGTCCAGCGGATCGCCGGCGCTGCGGCCGGACGGCTGCTGGCCGAACGCGCCACCATCACCTCCACCCACCGCCTCGACCGCGACGTCCTCGACCCCGACGAGATCCGACGCGAACTCCTCGCCCTGGAGCATCGACGTGGGCGCGCCAGCGGGGGAAGGCCGGGACTGTCAGGTGGCGACCAACAGCGACGGCCTGGCGAACGTCATGGCCGCAGCCGCCGTGAAGCACCGACTCTGACCGGGACCGGGGAGGGCACGCGCGCCACTGAGAACAGGTCGTCGGGACAACCCCGGCGGTGGGGCAGGAAGCCAGGCAGCCCGTAGGAGCGGCATCACGCTGGAGGGCGCACGGTCCTCCCGTGCCAAACGTAGAGAAGGCTCCCGCCGCACCCCGGCCCCACTTCGGGGCAAGTCCCCAGCCGCTCGCCCACGCTCGTGAACGAGGCGCGAACATATCAATTCGCATATGTTCCGGCATGTATCCCCGGGTGCCCCACTGCCGTCACCAGGTCGGTCGTGTTCTCCGATACTCCTCGTCCAGCGCGGGCTGGCCCGCGCAGTAGCGGTGGGGCAGCCCGCTGAGGTCGGTGATCCGGTGCTGCGTCCTGGTACGCCAACTTCCGGACCACGTCGACACCGAACCCAGAGCCTGGGTCCTGTCAGTCCCGACGAGGGCCCGCTCCGGACCATATGTTGTCGCATATGGTCCGGAATGCATCTGTCGAGCGCGCTAGCAAACCCTGCAGGTCAGCGGGCCGACGACTCCACAATATATGTGAACTCATATGCTTTGGAATGTGGGGCTCAGACCACCCGGAGTCGAGGTCGACCAGCCGCCCTGCGCTCACCAGCCTTCAATGCCGACTTCGACCTAGCTGTCGCACCGGACCCGGACGGTGACGGCCCCTGCGCCTCCGAAGCCGCACTGACCTTGGCCGCTCCTGTCGATGCCGTGCGGGCCGGCCGTGTCTCACTGGTGGGGATCGACAACGGCCAGTCCGGGATATTGGGGTCGTGCATCGCGGCGATAGCCTGCCGAGGGCCCTCATAGGCCGCGAGGAACTTGTGCAGCCGAATTCGCCCACGGCGACGGAGCTCGGGCGGCTCGATGATGCCTCTCTCCGACAGCCCAGCCAGCGCCTTGCTGATGTTCGGCTGCAGCACGCCCAGGCGCTCGCTCAGCTTGGCCTGAGTGATGAAGACAATCCCACCCGGCTCCTGCCGGGAGAGAAGAATGTCCAGGATGTCGCGTTCAGTCGGAGTCAGGCCCGCGTTCGGCAAGTACTCGAAGAACATGCTGTTGAACCAGAACGCCGCGCTCGGAGTGGGAACCGCTGCTGTCGTCATCAGGCCGCCTTCCGCGTCTCGTACGGGATCTTGATCCTCTTCATGTCCATCACGGCCTTACCGATCTTCTGGATCGACCGCAAGTGCGCCTTCGAGCCCCACCCGAAGGCCCAGTCGGGGTTCACCTGGTACAGGCAGCGGACGAGCTTCCACGCGAAGTTCGTCGACTCCAGCTTACTGATGGCCTTCGAGACCGAGCCCTGAGAACAGCCCAGCGTCCTGGCGAGCTCGCTCTGCTTCCCGTGCCACTGCCCCTCCTCATTGATCTCCGCAGTCATGATGTCGAGCACCGCCCGCTCACGCTGCGAGAACTCGAACCGCCACACGTTGGCAAGGAGCTCACGATCCGTGGCAACCCAGGACCCGCCGTGCGTGTGAACCGCCTTCTTCGGCTTGTCCGAGTTCGCAACAAGGGTGAACCCAACACTGGGATTCTGCGCCTGAAGCTGCTCCAGCCCACTGCCGATCAGATCAGCCAGGCCCCGCGCGAACGCCTCCTCCGCCCCGCTGCGCCCCGATGGCCTCTTGGCCGCCACCGGCTCTCCCTTCTCCAGGTTTGGGTAGACGGCCTCAACATATCAGGGCTCATATGTTTGGTGATGGATGTCTGGGTGCGTCGTGTCGCGAGGGCTCTCGGTACGCGGCACAGACTTGGTCGCTGAGGCCCGAGTATCGCGGTATGAGGGCGATATATCTGCACACCCTGTGGACAGATATATTCCACCCATGAGCTGATGCAATTTCAGCGTTTGCCCAGGTCAGGAGGGTTCCGCCTTCTTTTCCAAAGAAGCTGGTGTGCCGTCCATGCGTCACCACCACTGGCCTCCGGCCAGTACGAGCGCCAGCTGGAGGAGTTCGAGGCCGGGCACCGGCTACCTGCCGACTGAGACCGCCCGGGCCGTGCCGCTTCCGCCGCCCGGGCCGTGCCCGTCTTTTGGCCGGCGGCTCGGAGCAGGGACGGTTACGGCGCCGATCGCGAACTTCCGGCTGCCGCCGGAATCGGGCCCGAGGGGCCCTGTTCGCGCTCCTTAGTTGTGATGGTCGGCGTCAGCCGTGGTTCGTCTGGGTGGGTTGGTCATCGATGTCGTACAGGCCGTCAGCCGGGCGCTGCACCAGTCCCACCGGCCGGGCAAGGTCACCTGGGTCATCATCCCCGCCTACCTCCTCACACCCGACAGCAACGACACGCTCGCCACCGAGCTGGCCACGGTCAAGGCCGAGGCCGAGATCGAAGCCTCCTCCTTCCGCACCATCTGGTGTGTCCTCGCCGCACAGAACGCCCGCGTCATCGGCCGCATCACCGAGCTGCGCACGAAGCGGGCTGGGGAGAAGGAGGACGTCACCGAGTCGCAACCGGCCCCGAAGGAGTCGACGGTGGACTGGCTGCGGATCAACGCCCGCAAGCACGCCGCGCAGATCCTGCGGACGGTGAAGCTGCGAGGATTCAACCCGCGCGCCACCGAGTGGCAGCGCATGCACCAGCTGGCCGCCGCGTTCCACACTGGGCACCACCACCTCGACCCCACCGACAAGACCCGCGACGGCGCGCTGATCTCCTGGCTCGACCGCCAGCGCTACCTGGCCGGCACCGGCCTCCTCGCCCCGGTCCGCACCAACGAACTCGACCAGCTCGACAGGATCTGGGACAAGCACGCCCACGCCCGAGCCTGGGCCGAGACCCACGGCCACCTGGCCATCCCGGCCGCCGAGAAGCTCGACGGCCACGCTGTCGGTGCCTGGGTCGGCCGCCAGCGCAAGAACCCGAAGCTCACGGCCGCCCAGGACGCGAAGCTGACCGCGCTGGACGCGATGTGGCGGATCGAGCCAGACTGGAACCGCTCCTACCGCCGCCTGCTCGCCTACCTCGGCGCCGGCGGAACCCTGGACGGCCCCGCCAACCGCACCAGAGGCGAGGCGGACCCGGCGTTCCGGCCGGGAGCGTGGCTGCGCAAGCAGGACAAGGCCCGCACTGACGGCAAGCTGACGGGTCCAGCAGATCGCCCTGTTGGACGCGCTGCCCGCAGCCCTGGCTCGGCAGCGGTCCGGCGGTCTGGCCGAGGGCTCGGTCTCCTGGTTTGCCGAGTGGACGTGCGGCGCGTGTGGTGAGGGGGGCGACGCGCAGTTCGAGGACGGCACCGGCGTGGACGCCGGCCACGACTGCGAGGAGGAGGGCGGCGGCGAGATCAGCTGGGAGGGCCGCGCCGAGTGCACCTGCCACTGGTCCCTGGAGGCCCGGTTCGACGACGGCGAGTACGTCGAGGCCGACCACGACTGCAGCGCGGACCAGTAGCACCGGCCACGGGGGCGGTCCCACCACCGGGCCGCCCCTCACCCGTTTCCCCGACGCTCCGAAAGGGCCCGCGATGACCGGCACCACCCGCCCCGACCCGGATCCCGCCGCCGTGCCCGGCCGGCTGGAGCTGTCCCCGCGCAGCAGCCGGCCCGCGCCCGCCGACCGTGACCTGGGCCGGGCGATCCTCGACTCCCTGCTGCTGCGCAGCGCGATCTGGCTGCGCTGGTCCGGCCACGACGGCATCCGCACCCTCCACCACGGCGCTGGCCTCGCCCGCGGCTGGACCGAACGGGAGGTCGACGGCCTGGACGGCTGGGTGGCCCTGGTGGAGGGCCGGATCGTCCTCGGCGCCCGCCCCGGCCACACCGCGCCGGAGCCCCTCGTGCACACCGAGGCGTGGCAGGCCGGCGCGACCCTGTACGACGCCCTCGCCCAGCACCCCGCCGACCAGGCCCAGGGCGAGGACGACGGCGATCAGGAGCACCCGCTGCTCGGCGACGTCCGCAGCCAGGTCCGCCGCCGGGCCGCCGGGACGACCCTGGAAACCATCCAGCAGGCCCTGGCCGCCGCGCGCAACGACGAGCGCATGGCCGACCGGTACGCCGACGCCGGAGACGAGAGCGCCGCCGCCACCGCGGCCGCCGCCCTCGACGAGTGGCAGCGCGTACACGACCACACCGCCGAAACCCGGGCGGAGCGCTACGACCCAGACCACGACACCGCCCTCCAGCACGCACTGCGCTTCGAGCGCCACCGCAGCGACATTGCCGCCCTCGCGGCCGAGGCCGAGTACCTGGAGATGCAGCGCACCGACAGCGCCCACCGCCACCTCTCCGGCCCCGCCGCCCAGCCCCTCTACACCGCCCTCGACCGCGCCGGCCTTCACCTCCTCAGCGAAGCCGACCACCAGGCCGTCCGCGACCTCACCCACCACCTCGACCCGGCCACGCTGCACCAGGTCATGACCTGGTGCAGCGCACCCGCACCGCAGCCCTCGCCCCGCGCGGAGAACAGGCCCCGCCCGCCCGGCCCACGGTGCGCCGCAGCCACATCTGAGGGGAGCACCCCATCCGATCGCCCGCCGGCCTGGAAGACTCTGATCCATGCGACGGTCTGTGATGGCGCTCTGGGGCTCACCGGAGCGGCCCGCTGTGGCTGCGAGCGTGAGAGGACGTCAGTGCAAGACGGTCTCCGCTGGCCCCACGGCCACGAAGGCGGCCGTCAAGCGCTCAGCTGCCACGCTCGCGGTCACCGCGAAGAAGACCACCACCGAGAAGGCCGTGGCGGCGAAGTCCAGCGCCCCTGCCACGAAGAGGGCCGCCGCCGCGATCTCTAGACGAATAGATCCGAATGCCAGCGTGGCTACAGCTTGGGCAGGGCCTCCGTGAGGCCCGGGGAGCGGCGTTCTTCAAGCCAATAGAGGTAGAGCCGCAAGTCGGTTTCGAGTTCGCCGTTGAGGTACGCGAGGAGGTCGTTCAGTCCTGCGGCCGCCTCTTGGTGGTGCTCATCAGTGTGGACTGACCAAGCGGTCCTGAGATCGGTGGCCCATTCGTGCAGGCGGGCTCGTTCGTGCCACCAGGTACGGACGGAGCCGGCAGTCCAGTGCTGGTCTCCGTCCCAGCCGTAGCCGCTGAAGGGGTCGTTCCAGGCGGCGAAGAGCAGGCGATCGACCTCGACAGCGTTCTTCGGCTGGCGGTAGACGAACTCCTGGCCCGTCGCGTCGTCGTACAGTACGTGATCGGGTGCCGCCATCCGCCCGGTCCAGCAGGTGTCGGTGTCGGCGCCGAAGAAGGGCCCGGGCACGTTGCGCCAGTTTCGTTCCGCCCATTGACCCGTCAGGTATGTCTGGGGATTCGGCAATGCCAGGACCAGGTTGGGCACCGCGTCGGGCACTGGGGTGTCGGCGGCAGTCCGGGCCGCCGGCAGCGGATCCCAGTATCCAGCGTGATTGCTCATGCCCGCCTCCGGTTGTCCCTGCGTTCGCCTGCGAGAACGTAGCGAGGGTGTCCAGGATCGACGTTGCTGGGCAACGTTGACCAGGAGGCCACGTGCACGCTGCTCTGGACACCCTTGTGACCGCACTTTACGTCAAGGTCGATGACGAGATCGGGGGAACTTTGGTGCAGTTGTGGCGCCATCGTCGCTCCGGCCCGCCGTCACTGGGTGCCGCCACACCGGCGGCACCTGCGGCTCAGGCGCTGACCTGCCTGCGCAGCTGGTCCACCCGTGCAGTGAGATGACGCCCGGGCCGGCTGCTCGTCGGCCGGGGCGGTCCGATTCGGCCGGGTGCCGAGTGCCACCGGCCGGGCGGAGGGCCGTCAC
>NZ_JBHUWW010000074.1:0-43558 GCF_042669755.1 Kitasatospora sp. NPDC057223
GGCCCCCCGCTCCGGCGGGGGGCCTTCGCCGTTTCCGGACCGCCGTTTCCGGACCGCCGTTTCCGGGGCGCGGTTTTTCTGCGGAGATATGGATACTGGATAGCGTCAGTGTCTATTATGGAGAGGTCAGGTTCCGCCGCCGACCCGCCGAAAGGCAGTGACCGCCGTGCCCACCCTCCCCTGGGTCACCCCCAACCCGCCCCGGCCCGGAACGCAGGTCCTGGTAATGGCCTCCCGCCTGGAGGTCCGCAGCCTGCGGGACGTACCGCGCTTCTTCGTGAAGTCCCTCGCCGCCTGGCGGCAGGTGCGCACCGCTCCGGGCGCCGTCGGCGCCTCGCTCGTCGCCCGGCCGCTGCGGCGGACCTTCTGGACGCTCTCCGCCTGGGAGAGCCGCGAGGAACTGAACGCCTACGTCCGCGCCGAACCGCACCGCTCGATCATGACCTCGCTCCGCGGCGTCATGAAGGACTCCTCGTTCGTCTTCTGGGAGAGCGCCGCCGAGGGCCTGCCGATCGACTGGGCCGAGGCCAGGCGCCGTCTCGCGGAGCAGTCCTGACGGGTGCGCGGCTCAGCCGGTGGAACGCCGGAAGGCCCCTCGCCGTCGCGAGGGGCCTTCCGGTTGTCTGTGCGCCGCCAGGGACTCGAACCCCGGACCCGCTGATTAAGAGTCAGCTGCTCTAACCAACTGAGCTAGCGGCGCCTGCTGACAGAGAAAACTGTAGCAGCGGCCCCGGGCGTGGCCAAAATCCATTACCTGCCTGATGCGGACCCCTGCGCGCGCCGGGCCGGGAGGCTCAGGCGGACGGGACGGGCAGCAGGCTGACCGAGTGCTGCCGCCCCGCCCCGGGGCGCGTCCCCGACGGGACGGGCAGCGGACCGGGCAGGCCGGCGCCGGACTCCCGGGCGGCCCGCACACAGGCCCAGAGCAGCACGGCGGCCCCCGGCAGCCACGGCTCCCGGGTGTCGGGCGCCACGATCCAGCGGCCGGCGCCCTGACCGGGGGATTCCGGTGAGTTGACCATCCGCTGCACGGGCGGCACCGTCACCGCGTCGCCCAGCCCGTGGCAGAGCAGCGGCGGCACGTCCCGGGCCCACTCCTCCCAGGCGAGCAGCGTCCGCAGCCGCGGGGCCGCGCCCGGCTGGGCGAACACCAGGGTGCGCCCGCGGAAGGTGGCCACCGGGCCGCAGCCGGGGCCGGAGCTCCACAACTCGTCCAGCACCTTGCGGCCGAACAGCGAAGGCATGCTGATCACGTCGAAGGCCCGGCCGCAGGGCAGTACCGAGGGCGCCCAGGGGCGCGACTGCCAGAGGGCGCGCATGCTGCGCGGGTACTCACTGGCGGAGGCCAGCCAGGTCTCCCCGGCCACGGTGACGTACTCCACCGATTGATACGTCCAGATGTCCACGAAGGACAGCCTGGGGTGTCGCCCGGCCGACGGGCAGGGAAAGCGCGGTTTGCCGGACAGCAGCCGGGAGAGCGGCGTACTCTGCCCCGCGAATATGCCGGCGGCGTGCAGGGCCGCCGTCAGCGGGCGCCGCTCAGTGCTCGCCCCGGCTCTGCGGGCGCAGCAGGCCGCGCCCGTACTCGACCATCTTCGCCGCGTAGTCCGGCGTCCAGTCCGCGCGGGCCGCGATCTCGGCCGGCGACAGCGCGTCGAAGCGGCGGGTGTCCGCCAGCTGGGCCGCGGCGACCGCCTGGAAGTCCGTCGCCCGCTCGGCCGCGGCCCGGAAGGCCAGCGCCAGCTCGGTGGAGCGGCGGAGCAGCTCGGTCGGGTCCTCGATCGACTCCAGGTCGAAGAAGCGCTCCGGCTCGGGCTCGCCGGCCGGCGGCTCGAACAGCAGCTGCGCCGGGCGGAGCCGCCGGACGGGCTGCTGGGGAGTGCTCCGGCCCGGGCCGGCCGGCGCGGGGGAGCCGCTCTGGTCGGACGGCCTCGCGTGGGAGTCGGGCATGGGACGGACACCTCCGGGGTGGTGGGAGCGGTGCACCGGCGGCGGCCGCCGGGGCAGGGATACCGGGCCCGGCCGCCGTCCATTGTCCCCCGACGGCAGCCGGTAACGGAACGGTGTGACCCCGGGCGCTATTCCCACCCCGCGCGCCGGGGTGGTGCACCGGGTGCCCCCGTACGGGGTGCATCGCTCCGCGGCTCAGCGCAGGGGAACCCGGTGCTCCCCGAGGTGCGCGAGGACGGCGTGGTGGGCCTCCCAGCCGTCCGGGAACCGCACTCCCACGCCCAACTGGACGGGTTCCGTCGCCGGATGCTCGTCCAGCAGCTCGGCGATGCCCGCGCGGGCCACCACGATGCAGGCGTGCCGGTGCCGGGAGGCGAGCACGCACAGGCGGCCGGTCTCCAGGTGGAAGGCGGTGGCGTCCGGCCGGCCGGAGAGCGGGTGCAGCACCACGGTGACGTCGTACTCGCGGCCCTGCAGCCGGTTGGCGGTGTCGACCGTGACGGCCGGGCCGGCGGTGGGGTCGACCGGCACGCCCAGCTTCACCAGTGCGGCGCGGACGGCAGCCGCCTGGTCCCGGTGTGCCGTGCCGACCGCGATTCGGGCGGCCGACAGCGGGGTGGAGCCCTGCTCGGAGTGCGCGGTCAGGCCGCGGTCCAGCAGCCGGCGCACCGTGGCCGCGACGACCGCCACCGCCTGCGGGTCCGTCCGGACGGTGTGCCGGGCGGGCAGCTCCAGCAGGGCCCAGCCGTTCCCGGCCGCCTCGTCGATCGCGGCGTCGACGGCGGAGCCGTCCGGCCGGACGGCGGCGGTGAGCGTCCGGTCGCCCGGGCCGGTGCCGGAGCGGAACGGCGTGTACGGGTAGAACGCCGCCGAGACCAGGGGCGCCGCACTGGCCGGCAGCCGCCAGGAGACCGGCAGGCGGTACGGCTCGATCTGCGGATTGTGCGCGAGCAGCGTCACCACCGCGCTGCTCGACGGGTCGTAGCTCAGCCCCGCCCACTGGTCGGTGCCGACCACCGTGAACGGGTCGAGCTGCCCCGGGTCGCCGACGAACAGCGCCCGCTCGAACAGCCGGGCCACCGCGAGCAGCGCGTCCGAGCGCATCTGGTACGCCTCGTCGACGATCGCGTGCCGCCACGGGGCCTCGGTCTTCACCCACTGCCACTTGGCGGAGGTCGAGATCACCACGTCCTGCTCGGCGAGGTCGGCCACCTTGTCCGAGGGGGTGACGTTGGGATGGCGCAGGGTCTCCGGCGCCGGGCGCGAGTCGGCGGCGTGCAGCCGGCCGATCGTCATCTCCGGCGCCTTCTCGGCGAGCCGCTCCACCAGGTCGTCCACCTGGTTGTTGGTCTGGGCGACGATCATCAGCCGCTCGCCCGCGCCGACCAGCTCCCGGGCCGCCCGCACCACCAGGGTGGACTTGCCGGCGCCGGGCGGGGAGTCGACCACCACCCCGCGCGCGGCGCCCACGGCGGGGCGGACGGTGGCGTCCAGGATCCGGGCCAGCACGGCGTCGGCGGCTGCGCCGGGCGCCTGCGGGTGGTCGGGGTGCGGGTGGTCGGGGTGCGGGTCGGTCACTCCCACTCCTCGTTGGTGGCGGTGGCGGTGCTGATGGCAGTGCTGGTGGCGGGGAGAACAGCGGTGCTGGCCGGGAGGGCCGCGGCCTCGGTGCCCGGCGGGCCGCCGTGCGTCCACGGGGTGTCGTCCGGCTCGGGCAGCGGGGCGCTCTGGCGGGCCGTCAGTTCGAACAGCGTGAACGTGACCCGCTCGCCGGGCTCGGGCAGGCTGCCCGGCTCGGGCTCCTTCTTGCGGCCCATCCCCGACATCACCCGCAGCGTGATCGTCCCGGCCTCGGCGTCCACCGCCGCGATCACGGCCTTCTGCGCCGTGGCGGTGTGCGTCCGGTGCGCCTCGCGGCCGAGGTCGGCGTGCGGCCGGTCGGGCGTCAGGACCGTCACCAGCGGCCGGGGCTTGGGGGAGCGGCCCGAGGTGTCGTAGTCCGGTGTCACCTCGACCACCTCGCCGGTGAACGCCTCACCGGCCAGCCGCCGCTCGGCCATCGCCAGCGGATCGTCCAGCGCCTCCTGGACGTCGACCCGGACCTGCTCCCGCTCGCGCTGGGCGAGCTTGCGGGCCGCCGTCACCGCGTCGTCCTGCCGGGGCTGCGGCGGCTCGCCGGCCGCGAGCCTGTCCCGGTGGCCGGTGTACGACCAGCGGTCGCCCGTCCAGCGCTCCTCCAGGTGGGCGGCGGGCGGCAGGGAACGCAGCAGGTCCAGCCCCTGCCAGACGTCCCGCCAGGTGGGCAGCAGGATGCCGGCCAGCGCGTTGTGCAACTGCTCGACGGCCTGTCCGACGAACAGCCGGGCCCGCTCCTCGCCGTCCGGCCCGGCGTGCTGCAGGGCGGTCACGGCGGCGTCGTAGCGGGTGATCGCCGGGGCGAGCACGAACTCGTCGAAGCGCGGGTCGGTCACCGGGCCGGCCGGCGGGTGCAGCAACTGGCCGTCGGCGTCCCGGCCCGACTCGGCGATCTCGGCGGCGGCGGCGCCCGTCAGGCCGGGCGGCGGGGCGTGCCAGGCCAGCCGGGCGGCCAGGTGCTGGTCCTCCAGGTGGCTCTGGCCGGTGGCCCAGTGCCGCGCCAGCAGGCCCGTCATCGGCAGCAGCAGGCTGGAGCCGGGCACCTGGGCGCGGTCGGTGAGATGCGTCAGCCAGCGGCCGAGCAGCGGCACCCGGGCCGGCGCCGGGTACGGCCCGGGCTCGGCGTCCTCCAACGTGCGGCGGAACCGGGTGGACCGGCCGATCAGCGCCAGATGGTGCACCCCGGCGGTGTTGGGCACGATCAGCTGGGGTGCGTCGGCGCAGAGCTCGCGGAAGACCTGGGTCTTCTCACCGGTCTCCGGATCCTTCTCGGAGCCCTCGATCTGCTCCACGTCGGCGCCGAAGGACTCCAGGTAGGGCAGCAGGTCGGCGGCGAGGTCGGCGAGGAAGTCGAAGCGCAGCGTGCGGTTCAGCGGCTGCGGCACGATGTGCAGCCGCGGCTCCTCCCGCTCGGTGCCGAGCAGCACCGCCAGCGGCGCCCCCGACTCGCCGGCCGCCGTCAGCGGCACCAGCACCATCGGACGGTCCGAGAGGTGCCGGTGGCGCACCGTCGCCAGCGGTTCGGCCCGGCCGCTGCGGACGGACTCCAGCCGGGCGAGCGTCCCGAGCAGGCTCATCCGCGGCACCCGCCCGCCGCGGCCAGGGCCTCGGCGCGCAGCCGGGCCGCGTACGACAGGCGGGCGGCGGCCTCGTCCGACTCGGCGTCCGCGGCCCGGCCGGGCCCGCCCTCGGCGGCGGCCAGCGCCCCGGTGACCGTCCGGATGCTGCCCAGCTCGCCCCGCACACCGCGGCCGAGCTGTTCCACCCGGTCGTCGCAACGGGCCTGCGAGCGGCAGTGGAAACCCAGCTCGCAGGTGGACAGGCAGTCCGGGCTGTAGGCGGCGGGGACGCTCTCGACGGCCCCGGCCAGCTCGGCCTTCGGCCGGGTGGGCAGGCCCGCCTGATCGGGCGCCAGGTCGAAGGTGGTGCCGGCCGGGAGGGCCGCCAGCAGCTGGCCGATGCCCGTCATCCTGGCCAGCTGACGGCGGGTCGTCGCCAGCTCGCGGCGGATGTCCACGGCCACCGCGATCGGGCGGTTGCTGAAGTCCTTCGGGCAGACCAGCAGCACGCTCAGCTCCGGACTGCCGGGGAGGGCCTGCACCGCGTACGGCCCCGGCGTGACGGCGCCGCCGGCCAGGGCCGCCGCGGCCTCCTGGAGTGCCAGCACGTAGACCGCCGCCTGCCGGGCGGCGGCGCCGACCTTCGCCGGGTCGGCGCTGCCGTCCAGCACCGGGAAGGACTTGATCTCGATCACCGTGCACCGGCCGCCGTGCACCACCACCGCGTCCGGCTCCAGGTAGGCCGGGCCGCCGGCCACCGTGAGCCGCAGCATCGGGTGGTCCAGCAGCGTCCAGGCGCCCGGGTCGGCGGCGGCCTCCGCGAGCGCCGCCGCGGTGCGCTCGGCCCGGACGGCCGGGCCCGAGCGGCGCAGCAGGTCGGGCACGGTCAGCGGGGCGCCGCCTTCGGCGGGCAGCCCGAGGTGGCGGCGCAGCGGCTCCAGCAGGGCCGCGTAGTCGTCGGCCTTCAGGCGGGCCTCGAAGATGGTGCCGCGCGCGATCGCGAACGGCGACTGGCCGAACGGGGCGGGGCGGCCCAACTGCTGGGCCAGGGCGGCCTTGTCGACCCCGGCAGCATCGAGCACGGCGCGGCGGCGGCACCCGGGGTTGGCGGCTAGCGCGGCGAGGGCACGGGCGTTCAGGCTGCGCTGCGGCGCCGGGCCGCGCAGCTCGGCGAGGCGCTGCGCGAGCGGCTCGGGGTGCCCGATGTGCGAGACGTTCATGGTGCGGCCCAGTGTTGCATCCGGGTCGGACAATCGGGGCACGGACGGTCACGGAGGAGCCACACCGGGGAGTGCGACGGCCGCAGGGTGGACGGACCGCGGAGGGCCGGGGCGGATGGGGGATCATGGAGTCCGGTGCTCGATGGTGAGACCGGCCGCTGTCACCGCTTGCTGCGAGGAGTTCCCCATGCCCGCCCGAATCGTGCTCGTCCGGCACGGTGAGACCGACTGGTCGGCCACCGGCCGGCACACCGGCCGTACCGACATCCCGCTCACCGAGGAGGGCCGGGCGATGGCCCGCGCGCTCGGCGTGCGGCTTGCGAAGGCGCCCTGGGACGGACTGCCCGACGCGCTCGTCTACACCAGCCCGCTCAGCCGCGCCAAGGAGACCTGCGAGCTGGCCGGCTTCGGCGGCCGCGCGGTCGAGCGCCCGGAGCTGCTGGAGTGGGACTACGGCATGTACGAGGGCCGGACCGGCCCCGACATCCGCGCCACGGACCACCCCGGCTGGCTGATCTGGCGCGACGGCGTCCCGGGCGGCGAGAAGCTCGCCGAGGTCGCGGCCCGGGTCGACGGATTCATCGCGGACCTCAACTCCGAGCACGGCACTCCGCACCCGGACACCACCACCATGCACTGCGCCGACCGCGACGTGGTGCTGTTCGCGCACGGCCACCTGCTGCGCATCCTGACCGCCCGGTGGCTCGGCCTGCCCCCCGAGTACGCGCAGCGCTTCAAGCTCGGCACGGCCGCGTTGTCGGTGCTGTCCTGGGAGTACGGCCTGCCCGCCGTCGAGGTCTGGAACGACCTGAGCCACCTGGACGCGCTCAAGGCCTGAGCCCCGCCGCCGGGCCCCCGCCGTGCGCCGGGGCCCCGCGCACGGCCCCGGTCAGGCCGCGGGGAGCAGGTCGTACGCGGTGAGGAACTCGCCGACCTCGGGCACCGCGGTGTGTCCGCGCAGCCGGCCGGCCGTGTCCGCCAGCATCGCCCGGATCCGGGCCGAGCGGACCCCGCCGAGCAGGTGCACCGCCGCGAAGCCGTGGCTCCCCGCCCCGGCCAGGTCGCCCCGGCCCAGGCGGTCGTGGGCCAGCTCCGCCGTGTAGAGCGCCCGGTTGCGCACGAAGTGCGGCTCCTGCAGCGCTATGGCCCGGCCGGCCCGCTCGCCCGCGCGGTCCCAGTCGCCGAGTGCGGACCAGCACTGGGCTTCCAGGCCGGCGATCTCGGCCTCCCCGTAGAAGGACATCCACTCGGGGTCGGCCTCCGACTCGCCCCGGTCGAAGAGCGTGTACGCCCGGCCGAGGGCCCGCTCGCAGCCTGCCCGGTCGCGCATCAGCGCCCAGCCGCCGGCCTCGCGCATGGCGAGCAGCGACAGCAGCCGGTCCGAGTCCAGGTGGCGGGCGGCGCTCTGGCCCGCCTGCGCGGCGCGCAGCGCCTCGCGCGGGCGGCCGGCGTCCCGGGCGAGGAAGGCGCTGTTGCAGAAGACGTGTGCCTCCAGGGCGCTGTCGTCGGCCATCCGCGCGGTGGCGAGCGCCTCCGAGTAGAAGGAGCGGGCCTCGGCCAGCCGGTTCGAGTCGTGGGCCAGCCACCCCACCGAGATCGCCAGCTCGCCGGCGCCCGCCTGCAGCCGGCGCTCGGTCGCGGAGCTGTACTCGCCGTCGTTGAGCAGCACGTACGCGGTGCGCAGGGACTGCCCGGCCAGCTCGAAGAGGGTGTCCGCGCCGTGCACGTCGTCCAGCAGCCGGATGTCGCGGACGGCCTGCTCCACGCTCCGCACCTCGGCGGCGCCGACCCTGCGCGGCGGTGGTGCGACCGGCCCGCGCTGCCGGGGCAGCTGCCAGGAAGGGGGTGCGGCCTGCGCCGGCCGGTCAAGGCCGATCACGGTCGCCAGGGCGGTCGGGCCGCCGCTCAGGAACGTACGGCGACGCACGTCGTCGTTCTCCTCGTCGGGATGGTGCGGACCGGCGGGCCACCGGGGTACTCCCGCCGGCCCCGGCGGACCGGGAGCGGGCGGGCGGCGGGCGGCCTCACGGCGCCGGACGGCTTCGCGGGGGGCGAAGCCGAGGTCCTGCAGCGAGCGGCCGGGCCACATGTGCCGGAAGACCCGCTCGTAGGCGTAGTTGGGGCAGCGGATCTCGCCGGCCTCGACCCGGCCGACGTAGCGCGCGTCGCAGGACACGTGCTCGCCGATCTCGCGGGCCGCCCGGCGGACGGCGGTGGCGAACTCCCCCGGGGAGAGGTCGCCGCGCAGCTCACGCATCGCGCTGTTGGGCGAGGGGCGGCCCGGTGCGGCCGGTCCGGTGGCTGCCATGCTGCACTCCGTGGTGGTGCGAGGTCCTGCTGGGTGGTGTCGGTGCTGTCGTTGGTACCGGTGTCGCTGACGGTCACGGTGGGGCGGGTGGGCACGGTGGGGCGTGCGCCTGGGTCGGTACCGGTCCGGTGCGGTCGGGCGGGCCTCGTGGGCACTGCGAAGACAGTACCGGGAGTCACCGGCCGAACACGGCGAGTTCTCGGATGATGTACTGCCAATTCGGTTGATATCGGGCGCCATTGCCGAGATCTGCCATGAAATGCCATGGCTTGCTGTAAGCCGCCCCGTGGCCTGGAGCACCGTCCTCACGTTGTCCTGATACGCGGAAGCCAGGCCGTCGTCCGGCCTGCCGCCGAACGGACGGTGCCCCCGCACCGCCGGGCTGCGACGCTTCCGACCTGACGAGGTGACAGGAGGGTCCCAGATGGCCACCGGAGTGCCCCAGTACCACCGCCCGGCCGCCGGAGGTGTGCTCCCCGGCGTGGCGCCGGCCCCGGCCGGCTACGACACCGTCACCGTGTCCGTGCGGCACGGGCTGGAGACGGTGGACATCCTGCGGCTGCGCCGGGCCTGCGGTGCCGTCCTGCAGAGCGTCACGGGCACCACCGTCTCCTTCCTCGTCCCCGCCGGGACGGTGACCGGCTGGCACCTGCCCGGCAGCTCCTGTACCCCCGGCGCGGTCGTCCTCCCCGCAGCCGACCCGCGCTGGGTGATGCCGCCCGCCGGAGCCGGGGCACTCGCCCGGCCCACCGACCCGTGGGTGCTGCGCTCCGCGCTCTGCGAGGCCGCCTGCACGCTGACCGCGGGCGGCCTCGGCCCGTTCTGAGCCGGTCGTCCGGTCACTCGCCCGTCGGCCTGGCCGCTCGTTCGTCCGGTCACTCGCCCGTCCACCTGGCCGCCCGTTCGTCCGCGGCAGTCCGTCCGCCCCGCCTGACCTGCGGGGCCCCGCGCCCCGGCGGCGATAATGGCCCGATGGGACGCAGCAGCAGGGCCGGCAAGAGCTCCGGCAGAAGCCAGGACACCGCGGACGCCGCCCCGGCGACCGGCGCGGGCGGCCGTACGCACGCGCAGGGCCCGCTCAGCCGTCCCGTCGACTCCGGCCTGGCGGAACTCCTGCCCGACCGGGACCGCCCGCAGGCCTGGTCGCTGCTCGTCGACGGCGCCCCGCAGTCCATGGTCGATCTCGCCGACCCCACCCATCTCGGCTTCGAGTACCAGCGGCGCCTCGGACACCTGATCGACCTGGTGGCCCCGGCCGGCCGGCCCGTCACCGTCCTGCACCTCGGCGGCGGGGCCCTCACCCTGGCCCGCTACGTCGCCGCGACCCGGCCCCGCTCGCGCCAGCAGGTCGCCGAGACCGACACCGCCCTCACCGAACTCGTCCGCGCCGAACTGCCGCTGGAGCGCGGCTGGCAGGTCAAGGTGCGCGGCGCCGACGCCCGGGCCGTCCTGGAGCGCACCCCCGAGGGCACCGTCGACCTGGTGATCGCCGACGTCTTCTCCGGCGCCCGGGTGCCCGCACACTGCGCGACCGTCGAGTTCGTCGCGCTCGCCGCCCGGGCACTCGCCCCCGGCGGCTGGTACGCCGCGAACATCGCCGACGGCTCGGCGCTGCCGTTCGCCCGCGCCCAGGTCGCGACGCTCGCCGCCGTCCTGCCCGAACTCTGCCTGGTCGCCGACCCGGCCGTGCTGCGCGGCAAACGCTTCGGGAACCTGATCCTGGCGGGCGCCCACACCCCGCTGCCGATCGCCGAGCTGACTCGCAAGGTGGCCGGCGACGCCGCCCTCGGCAGGGTCGAACACGGCCGCGCCCTCACCGACTTCACGGCGGGTGCCGTACCCGCCACCGACGCCACCGGCGGCCCCTCGCCGGAGCCCCCGCCCGGCGTCTTCCGCTAGCCGCCCGCTCGCCCGCCCGCGCTCTTCCGCGTCCGGTCGTCCACCCGGTCGTCCACCCGGCCGTCCGTCCACCCGGCGGGCCGTCCACCCGGCCGGTCAGTGGCCCTTGGGCAGGCCGCGGTGCTTGTACATGGCGGCGCCGGTGAGCAGCAGGCCCGCCGTGATCGGGACGAGGACGGCCGCGCTGGTACCCGTGGTCTGCGTCCCGACCGGGGTGCCGGCCACGGCGTTCGGGCCGTGCTCCGCCCCGCGCTGGCGCTGCGCCGGGACGAGCGGTGCCCGGGTGTCCCGCTCCGGCACTCCCGTCCGGGGGCCCGTCGCGCCACCACGGGCCACCGCCGCTGCGGCCGTCGCTGCCGGGGCGGCCGCCACCGGTACGGAGGCCCATTCGGCGCCGGAGCTATCAGGACCGGCATTCGGAGCGACGCCCGCTTCGTCGCTCCGGCCGTCCGGTGCGCTCCGCTGTGCGTCCTGCTCCGCTGCCGGGTCGGCGTCCCTGGAGGCGCGGGGCTCCGCGTCGTGCGGCTCCGAGGGGGTGGAGGGCAGCAGCACCGCGGCGATGGCGAACGCGTCCGGCACGGTCTTGCCCTGGCCGGGGAGCGGCAGGCCGCCCGCCCTGATCCGCTCCTGGAGCAGGCGGTCGACCGGGGCGGCGGCGGTGGCCCCCAGCGCCGGTACGGAGTCGGTGAGGCCGCCGAGCAACGGGGCAGGCAGGCCGTCCGGCGGGTCGTCGGCAGGGCCGATCGGCGCGTCCGAAGCCGAGGCGGGGGCGGGGGCGCCGCCCGGCGTCCGAGGGTGGGGGCGGTGGGGCTCCGGAGCGGGACTCACTCCCGCGGCCGGCCCGCTGACCGCGGTGGCTGCGGAGCCGGGCGGGGCGCCGGGGTCGGGCGTGGCGGCCTGGGCGCAGCTCGCGCCCAGACCGATACCCCAGAGCTGGACGAGCAGGGCCCCGCCCGCCGCTACGGAGCGGGGGCGGGGCAGCCTGCTGCGGTCCGGGCGACCGCTGCCGCGAGCGGCGGTGGCGGCCGGGGCCTGGAGGTGGATCGGGTGTTTGGCTCGCACGTGAGGGCACAACGAGCGGACGGGATGTCAGGTCACGCTGCTCGTCACGGACAGTCACATCGCGATCGCCGGCGGCCGGTCGTCCGGTGCCGGCCGACCCAGGTCCAGGCCTGGGCCCGGGGGCCCGGTGTCAGGCCAGTCCGCCGCGCCGGATCACCTCGGAGTACCACTTGGCGCTGGCCTTCGGCGTCCGGACGAGGGTCTGGTAGTCGACGTGCACGGCACCGAAGCGCTTGGCGTATCCGTGGGCCCATTCGAAGTTGTCCATCAGCGACCACAGGTAGTAGCCGCGGACGTCGGCGCCGGCCTCGATGGCGCGGGCGACCGCGCCGAGGTGGTCGTGGAGGTAGGCGATCCGGTCCGAGTCGTCGACGGTGCCGTCCGGGCCGACCTCGTCGTCGAAGGCGGCGCCGTTCTCGGTGACCAGCATCGGCAGGCCGGGGTGCGCCTGGTGGACGTCGAGCAGCAGGTCGGTCAGACCGGTGGCGTCGATGGGCCAGTCCATCGCGGTGACCGCGCCCGGGGCCTGGTGGAAGACGATGTCGTCCGCGCCCGGCCAGGGGGAGTGCTCGCTGGCACCGTGGACGTCGCTGCGGGCGCCGGCCTCGGCGTTCTCGCGGGAGGAGACCACGGTCGGCGTGTAGTAGTTGATGCCGAGCAGGTCGATCGGGCGGGAGATCTCGTCGAGGTCGCCGGGCTGGACCAGTGCGTCCCAGTCGACCAGGTGGACGGTGTCCTCGAGCAGGTCGGCCGGGTAGGCGCCGCGCAGGACGGGGCCGGTGAAGATGCGGTTGCCGACGGCGTCGATCTGCCGGACGGCGTCCGCGTCCGAGGCGTCCCCGGTGAGCGGGCGGACCTGGTGGAGGTTCAGCGACAGGGCGATCTGGGCGCTCGCCGGGAGGGCCGCGCGCAGGGCGCCGACGGCCAGGCCGTGCCCGAGGTTGAGGTGGTGGGCGGCCTTGAGCGCCTCGGCCGGGCTGGTGTGCCCGGGCGCGTGGACGCCGGAGCCGTAGCCGAGGAACGCGCTGCACCACGGCTCGTTGAGGGTCGTCCAGGTGCCGATGCGGTCACCGAGCGCCTCGGCGGCGAGGGCGGCGTACTCGGCGAAGCGGTACGACGTGTCGCGGACCGTCCAGCCCCCGAGGTCCTCCAGGTGCTGCGGGAGGTCCCAGTGGTAGAGGGTGGCGACGGGCGTGATGCCGTGCGCGAGCAGCTCGTCGGTGAGGGCGCGGTAGAAGTCCAGGCCGCGCTCGACGGCGGGGCCGCGGCCGGTGGGCTGGATGCGCGGCCAGGCGAGCGAGAACCGGTAGGAGGTGAGGCCGAGATCGGCCATCAGCCGGACGTCCTCGCGGAAGCGGTGGTAGTGGTCGACCGCGGTGTCGCCGTTGTCACCGTTGACGACCTTGCCGGGGGTGTGGCTGAAGACGTCCCAGATGGACGGCGTGCGGCCGTCCTCCGTGACGGCCCCCTCGATCTGGTAGGCGGCGGTGGCGGCGCCCCAGGCGAAACCGGCCGGGAAGGTGCTGCCCGGCACGGCCGCCCGGGGGGCCGGGATGAGTCCGGAGGTGCTCTGTGCGGGTACGACAGTCATGCGGGAGCGCTCCCATATGAGGTTCGGAGTTTCAGGATGAAAGTGCGGGATGGCCTTAAGAGCAGGTGCAGGCGCGCGGGCGAAGGCGCCGAGGTCGCCCGCCGGACGGCGCCCGGAGGGCAGGCTTCAGACCACATCAGTCGCAGGAATCCGCAGCTGATGCGCTTGGTGCTGTTCCTGGGTGGGATTGCCCACTAGAGTGTGGGAGCGCTCCCATCGTGCATGCCGAAAGGTTCCTTTGTCGTAGGGGCGAGTGTCAAGACGCGAGGTCGGATCCGTGCGAAGCGGCGTCCCGGGAGGCCCTCCGGCCACCACGGGCCCGGGGTGGCGACCGGGCCCACGGCCACCCGAAAGCGCAGGCCGCGGGGGCCACTGCCGCCCGGGTGGCTCCCTGCGCACGGAAACCGGACACAATGAAGACCGGACACGGCGAACAGCAGTGAACAGCAACCGGGCGACAAGGCCCGGCCGAGGATGATCTCTCCACGAGGTGAGCGATGAGCCAGACCGCACAGCGCCCCACCGGGCCGAGCGATTCCGGGGCGAATGCGCGGGGCTCGGCACGCCCGACCCTGGAGGAGGTGGCAGCGCTCGCCGGGGTCGGCCGGGGCACCGTCTCCCGGGTGATCAACGGTTCTCCCCGGGTCAGCGACCGGGCCCGCGAAGCAGTACAGACCGCCATCGCCGAGCTCGGCTACGTCCCCAACCGGGCCGCCCGCACCCTGGTCACCTCGCGGACGGACTCGATCGCGCTGATCGTCCCCGAGGCCGAGACCCGGCTCTTCTCCGAGCCCTACTTCTCGGACATCATCAGCGGCGTCGCGGCCGAGCTGTCCGAGACCGACATGCAGCTGCTGCTGATCCTGGTCCGCAACCGTCGCGAGCGGGATCGACTTTCGGCCTATCTGACGGCCGGCCGGGTCGACGGCGTACTGCTCGTCGCCGTGCATCAGGACGACCCGCTGCCCGGCCTGCTGGAGAGCCTTGAGATCCCGTCGGTCCTGGCCGGCCGGCGCAGTGACCAGGAGCCGCTCAGCTACGTCCACGCGGACAACGCGGGCGGGGCGCGGATGGCGGTGCGGCACCTGCTGCGGCGCGGCTGCGAACAGGTGGCCACCATCACCGGCCCGCTCGACATGGAGGTCGCCCGGGCCCGGCTCGGCGGCTACCGGACGGCGCTGGAGGAGGCCGGCCGCGCGTACGACGAGGACCTGGTGATGCTCGCCGACTTCACCGAGGAGGGCGGCCGGCTGGCGATGCGTGAGCTGCTGGTGCGCCGCCCCGAGCTGGACGCCGTGTTCTGCGCCTCCGACGTGATGGCCGCCGGTGCCATGCAGGAACTGCGTGCGGCCGGCCGGCGGGTGCCGGACCAGGTCGCGGTGATCGGCTTCGACGACTCGATCGTGGCCCGCCACACCGACCCGCCCATGACCAGCGTGCGCCAGCCCATCGAGGAGATGGGGCGGACCCTGGCCCGGCTGCTGCTGGACGAGATCACCGAGCGGGGGAGGGCCCGGCGGCAGGTGGTGCTGGCCACCGAGCTGGTGGTGCGCGACTCGGCCTGACCGCCGGCCGAACCGCCCCGACCTGACCCGCCACGGGTCGGGCTGCTGAGCTCCCTTCAGGGCTCGACAGCCCGGCCCGATGCGTTCGCCCGCGCCCGTCCGGGCGGCTGTGGGCGGGGCTGTGGGCGGGGCTGTGGGCGACCGGCGGGTCAGGCCGCGGGGGTTCGTGCGCCCGAGGGGCTGGGCGGGCTTCTGGAGGCCCGGCCGTCAGGAGTTCGGGCGCAGGGTCCAGATGACGGTCATGACGCCGGTGACGGCGCCGTCCGCGCGGGTGATCTCCACCGTGACCGGGAACTCGGGACGCTCGCCCTTGTCCAGCTCGGCGACGATGTCGGCGGCCGGGCGGCCGAGGACGGCCGTGGCGGTGACGGTGCCCATCGCCAGCTTCTTGTAGGCGATCTCCGCGCTCACCGCGAGCGGCACCGCGCGCGAGAGCTGGTCGGCGAACGCGCCCAGGACGATGCAGCCGCTCGCCGACTCGGCCAGGGTGAACATCGCGCCGGCATGCGGCCCGCCGACGTGGTTGTGGTACTCGGGCTGGTCGGGGAGCTGCAGGACGGCGCGCTCGGGAGTGGTCTCCAGGTACGCCAGCTTGAGGGTGCGTGCCATCGGCACGGTGGCGTCGAGGAGTCGGCCGATCTCAGGTGTGGTCATGCAGTCATGTTACTAGTCGGTAGCTTTTCTGCGGGGCTCGGGTCCGGGAAATCTCGCGCGGCCGCGACTGCCACCTTGGCTGCTGTGGCTGTGGCTGTGGCTGTGGCTGTGGCTGTGGCTGTGGCCGTGGCCGTGGCTGTGGTCACCACTGCGCTCCGCCCGCGGGCACAGGTGCCGGAACGACAGAAACGCCTGAGGGCCTGATCTCTTCAAGAGATCAGGCCCTCAGGCTCTGGGGTGAGTGACGGGACTTGAACCCGCGGCCACCTGGACCACAACCAGGTGCTCTACCAACTGAGCTACACCCACCATCTGTCCGGGGCGTTCCCGCTCCGACAGGAAGAACTCTACAGGATCCGAGAGGGTGCTCGCGCCAGGGTTTCGGACGTGGGGAGGGGCCCCACGCTGCCCGGTGGGACTGCTCAGTCGGTGGGCAGCTGGTACTTCGCCGCGATCGCCCGGGCCGTGTCGGTGTCGGGCCCGGGCGGCTCGACGAACACGGCTTCGCGGTAGTAGCGCAGTTCGGCGATGCTCTCGCGGATGTCGGCGAGGGCGCGGTGGCTGCCGCCCTTCTGCGGGCTGTTGTAGTACGCCCGGGGGAACCAGCGCCGGGACAGCTCCTTGATCGAGGAGACGTCCACGATCCGGTAGTGGAGGTGGCCCTCCAGAGCCGGCATGTCGCGGGCCAGGAAGCCGCGGTCGGTGGCCACCGAGTTCCCGCAGAGCGGGGTCCGGCCGGCCTCCGGCGCGTGCTCGCGGACATAGGCGAGCACGAGCGCCTCGGCCTCGGCCAGGGTCACCCCGTGCTCCAGCTCGTCGAGCAGGCCGGAGGAGGTGTGCATGGTGCGCACCACCTCGGGCATGTTCGCCACGGCCTCGGCGGGCGGGCGGATGATGACGTCGACGCCCTCGCCGAGAACGTTCAGCTCGGAGTCCGTCACCAGCGCCGCCACCTCGACCAGGGCATCACTGCCGAGGTCCAGCCCGGTCATTTCACAGTCGATCCATACCAAACGGTCGTTCACATCACTCACCCTACGGTGCGATCCCGCACGGCGGTGATCGGGACGTCCGTGCGAGGCGTCCCGGTGCCGGTCTCGTCGTCCGCGGGCGAGGCCGGTGAAGGAACGTGATCCGCCGCGGTGTGCCCGTCCGGACCGTGGCCGGTGGCGGTGTGGCCACCCGGACCGTGGCCGGTGGTGTTGCGGTCGCCGCCGCTGTGGCCGGGTGGCCGCGGACCGGTGAGGCCCTGGTCGGCCTGAGCCCGGCCGGCCCGGTAGCCCTGGCCCTGGCCCGACGCCTGCCCCGGACCCTGGCCGCGAGCCCCCGGCTGGGGCTGGCCGTCCTCGGTCGCGGCGTGCTCGACCGTTCGGGCCGGGCGCGGGGAGGCCGGCCCGGCCTGGCTGGGAACGAGTGGCCGGGCTGCGGGGCCCCGGCCGGAAACCGGCTGCGTCTGCCCGGGGTAGGGCTGGTGGGACTGATGGGTCGGATGGGTCTGGAACGGCTGACGAGCGTGCTGTGCCTGATGGGGCAGGGCGTTCTGGGCAGCCGCGGGTGCGCCGTGCGTCGGGTGCCCGGCGGCATGACCCGGCCCGGCCGACCCCGCGCCGGCCGTCGCATGGGCATGGCCGACCTGCCCCGGGAGCCCCGGATGCCCCGCGTGTGCGGGCACGCCGGCCTGCCCGGACAGCCCCGGCGGGAGCCCGCCGGGCGTACCGGGGAAGCGGTCGGACGACTGCGCCGATGCCGGACCGGAGCCCTGCGGCCCGGGCCGACGGGCCCGGTAGCTCGTCCGGTAGGCGGCCGGCGAGACTCCCAGCTGGCGGCGGAAATGCCCGCGCAGCGCCACCGGCGAGCGGAAACCGCACCGGCGCGCGACATCGTCCACCGACAGCTCCGACGTCTCCAGCAGCCGCTGCGCCTGCAGCACCCGCTGGGTGATCAGCCACTGCAGCGGCGCGCTGCCGGTGAGCGTCCGGAACCGGCGGTCGAAGGTGCGCCGGCTCATGTACGCGCGGGCCGCCAGCACCTCGACGTCGAACTGCTGGTTGAGGTTCTCCAGCGCCCAGGTGACCACCTCGGCCAGCGGGTCGTTGCCGATTTCCTCAGGTAAAGACTGATCGATGTACTGGGCCTGCCCGCCGCCGCTGCGCCGGCTCGGCACCACCAGGCGGCGGGCCAGCGCGTTGGCGGCCTCCGCACCGTGGTCGCTGCGCACCACGTGCAGGCAGAGGTCGATGCCGGCCGCGGTGCCGGCCGAGGTCAGGACGTCGCCGTCGTCGACGAAGAGCTCCCGCGGGTCGACGTGCACCCGGGGGTAGCGCTTGGCCAGCGTCGGTGCGTACATCCAGTGCGTGGTGGCAGGGCGGCCGTCCAGCAGGCCGGCGGCGGCGAGCACGAAGGCACCGGTGCACAGGCCGATGATCCGGGCGCCCTCGTGGTGGGCCTTGCGCAGCGCGGCGATGGCTTCCACCGGGGGCGGCTGGGAGATCGAACGCCAGGCCGGTACGACGATCGTGCCGGCCCGGGCGAGTGCCTCCAGGCCGTACGGGGCGGTGAGAGTCAGACCGCCGGTGGTCGCGAGCGGACCGTCCTCCCCGGCGCAGACCAGCAGGCGGTAGCGCGGCACGCCGGCGTCCTGCCGGTCGACACCGAAGACGGAGAGGGGGATCGAGCTCTCGAAGATCGGGGCCCCGCCGAAGATCAGCACGGCGACGGTCTCGCGCCGTCGTCGGCCCGACAGCTTGCGGGGCAGTACGGAGACCGCGGGCACCGCCGGCGTCACGGCCGTTGCCGTTGCCGTCGCCATGGCGGCTGGTGCCGCCGCTGACGAGGTGAGCTGGCTGGAGCCCGGAGCAACTGACGGGCCGCCGGAGGAGGCGGTCACAGAGCTGGGCCCCGGCCCGGACCCGGACATGACGGCAAGTCCGGCTGCTGACGCTGCGGCCTGCGCGGCGGCGGCCGAGGAGGCGGCAGTCGTGCCGGCGGTGCGGCCAGGGAGCGGCGACGTCGCCCGGGTCGACTGCCCCGGGGGTCCTGGCTGGCCGCCCTGGCTTGCGAGGCCCGACTGGCCAGGCGTCAGGGACCGGACGGCGGAACCGGCCTGACCGACCTGGCCGGCTTGACCTGCCTGGGCGGCCTGGTTGGTCTGACCGGGCTGGGGGTGGGAGGGCTGCGGGCGGCCGAGCGGGCGACCGACGGCGCGCGCGCCGGTATCCGAGGAGGCGGAGGCGGCAGCGGCGGCCGAGGCGTCGGTCTCTCTCGACGCCTGGTCCGTGAGGCCGGTCGCGGCCCGGCCGCCGTCAGGACCCGCGTCGCTCCTGCTCACCCTGCTCAAGGCGCTCGAGCCCCCTCGGTGGTGTGGTGTGGTGGTGCAGTACTGCTGGCCAAGATCGAATCTACTGGGTGGACCGTTGCTCTTGTGACAAGTTCACCATCCGACGCTATGTCGACATGGCAATTTGGCGTGAATGCATTCGATCACGAAGCGTGGCACCCGTCGACCCTTCTGGGAAGGGGGCCAGTGCAACGGTGGCTTGTTGTCGCACGACCTGTCCGTGGGTGCCGCACCCCGCCGGACCCGGCCGGCCGTTCTGGGCTGCGACTTTGCCCAAGGGGGGTGACCTGGGGCGAAATTGACCGAAAATCGGCGGTGCATGCATGGGGCGCGCACCGTAGAAGTATGCGCCTGCCTTGCCCCCTTCAGCCCCCCTTCGCCCCTCTCTGCGCAGCCCCGGGGGCCGACTGACAGCCACCGGTTCGTCCGGCTATCGTCCTGGCGTGGACAAGCTCAGCAGCCTCGAACAGGCCAACGACAACGCCGCGGGATTCTGGCTCGCCCAGGCCCGCGCCCACGGCTGGGAGCAGTTCCAGCGCCCGGAGTTCACCGCCGTCCGCTGCGCGCGCGACAGTGCCGACGCCCATCGGGTGGTCGTCACCCGCCCCTACGCCGATCCCGAGGTCCTTGAGCGGGATATCGACAACCTGCTGAAGGCTTGGTCCACGACCCAGTTGTGCCTGGAAGACCCCTACGGACGGCTCGACCTCTCCCGCTTCGGATGCGTCCACGGACTGGGAAAGGCGGTGATGGTCCGTGAGCCCTTGCGGATGGCAGACGAGTCGGAGGCCCGGGGGGAGGGCGGTGAGCCCGCTCGCCGGGTGGGGGCGTCGGCCGGCCCGGAGGGGGCGGGCCTTTCGTCGCTGTCCGGCCGCCCGCAGTACGGGCGGAGCCTGACGGTGTGTGGGGCGTCCGACGCGGACCTGCTGGCCGCTGTCGAGCGCACGGTGGTCGAGGGCTTCCCGGTGGCGGCCCGCCAACCGTGGACCCGGGGCGGAATGCTGCCGGCGGACCTGCTTCACGAGCCCGGGGTCAGGGGCTGGCTGGCCCGTGCCGCAGGAGAGGACGCGGGCGCCTGCCTGACCTACGACGACGGCGCCGCGGTGGGCGTCTACTGGGTCACCACGATTCCCCGGCACCGCTCGAAGGGCGTGGCCCGAGCGCTGCTGGGAGCGGCGCTGGCCGCGCACCCGGACCGGCCCGCGACGCTGGTGGCGACGTTGCTCGGTGAGCCCCTCTACCGGAAGCTCGGCTTCGTCGAGCAGGGCGTGACCCGATGGTGGGGCTACCCGGCGGCGCCGGGCGCCAGGTAGCCGTGTCGGACGGTGCCGCCGGGTCGGGGGGTGGGGTCCGAGGTGCAGGCGTCGCCACGGCCGTCGCCGCCACGGTTGTGCAAGGTGCTGCTGGCGGCTGAGGCGGTGGTCGCTGTGCTCGCGCTGGCCGACGCCGACGCCGACGCCGACGCCCGTCGCGACGCCGACGCGGACACCGGTCCCAACGCGGACGCCGGTCCCGAAGCCGACGCCGGGGCTGGACGAGGAGAGAGGGACGAGGCGGGGGTGGCGAAGCGGGTTCTCGCCCGGGCCTTCGGCGAGGTGGCCGTCGTGGCGCCCGGCGCGGTGGGTGCGGTCGGGCCGGTGGCGGCTGAGGTTGCGGTGGCCGGGATCGGGGTGGCCGGGGTGGCCGGGGTGGTGGCGCCGGGTGCGGTTGTGGCGATTGTGGCGACCGGGTTCGTTTCCGGGGTGGAGCCGGCGCTGCGAGTGGGGCGGTTGCCTGATGCTGCCGCTCCGGCCTCGGACCGTGGGCGGCTGACCTTGCCCGGGTGCGGGCACTGTGCGTTGAGTGCGGTCAGGACCAGGCCGACGGCCTCGGGGAGCCCCGGGGCGCTGAGCGTCGGCCGGTAGCCGGGTTCCGACCAGGGACGGCCGTGGTGCAGCCAGACGCTGCGCAGGCCGGTGAGTTCGGCACCCGCGATGTCTGCCGGGGCGTGGTCGCCGATCATCCAGGTGTGCGTCGCCCAGTCGCCGGTGGGCGCCACCCCGCAGCGTCGGGCCGCGATCTCGAAGATCAACGGGTCCGGTTTGATGCAGTCGGCCTCCTCGGAGATGACCCAGCCGTCCACCAGCGGCCCGAGCCCGGTACGGCGGATCTTTTCGAGCTGCGGGCGGGTTCCGCCGTTGCTGACGATGCCGAGTGTCCACCCCGCGAGCCGGGCCGCGCGCAGCGCGTCGATGTGTCGCGTGGGACAGCTGATGTAGGAGTTGATGCCGCGTCGGTAGTGGGCGAGCAGAAATTCGACAGAGTGGTCGAGGCCGTAGCGACGCCTGGCCGCCGACAGTACGGTGCTCCGCGGCACGTAGCCGCCGCCGTCGATCGTGGTGAGCCAGTCGAGTTCGGCGGGGGGCAGTCCGCGCTCGGCCAGGAAGTCCTGGGCCCAGGCCCGGAAGGCCGCGTCCCGCGGCAGCAGGGTGTTGTCGAGGTCGAGCAGCAGCAGCGGCATGGCGTGCATGCTGCCAGCGCTTGCCATGTATGCACCTGGCAATTGCCAAGTGACGTCGTGAACCGGTGCGAATTGGCTGAAATGGATGCATTGGGTCACGGGGCTGGTCGATCGGCCGGGGTGGTGGAGGCGGTCCGGGCTGCTGCGCGGATCGCCGGTGTGATCGCCGGGAGTGCGGGGGCAGCCGAGGATCGGGTGCCCCGGAGGCTCGTGTCGGAGAAGTGGGTGGGCGAACGGAATCCGTGCTCGATCTACCGCTCGATGACAGTCCGGTCACGGTGTGTGCCCGGCCTGTTGCATCGTCGGGACTCCTCAGTCAAGCTCCAGGGAACCCCTGTCTCGTACAGGGGTACGACTGCTTGCGCCGGGGGGCGCGTCGAGCCCGGCGCGCGCCGCCTCCGTTCGCGGGAACGTTGTCGATCGGGGGCTCTGCCGCTGGGCCGGGTCTCCTCCCCGTCGTACTCTGAAAGGAACAGGTCACATACGGTGGTGCTCGGCACAGTCCGATTTCGTGCCGTGGGCGGGCCTGCCGCCTGGGCAGCGTTGTCCTTCCCTGTCGGCCCATCTCATGCGAAGAGCCTTGAGCCATGGCTGGTACTGAGCGTTCCCGACCGGTCGGCGCGGATAGCGTCGCGCCGTGGATCGGCAACCGCCCTCCCGGTGTCGCGAGCGGCGGAGAATCCTTCGCGGTCCGGGTGCGTGGCATCGTGCGCCGCAACCGGCCCAAGCCCCACCAGCGCGGTGAGGACGACCGGAACCGTACGGAGCGAGCCGTGACAGAACGCTTCGGTCCGGGCGCCGAGCGCGCGGGCCTGCCCGACGCGGCCGGCCTGCCCGAGCGGCCGGCAACGCAGGCTGAGGCCGTGCGTCCGTGCGACCCCGCGTTCCAGCACGGTGTGGTGGTGGGATTCGACGGCTCACTGTCCAGCGAGCGGGCACTCGCCTACGCGGTGGGAATGGCCCGTCGTTCGCAGTGCGGCCTGGTGATCGTGCATGTGGCGAACCGCCTGCCGGCCACGGTCTGGGCCGGCTGCGAGCCTCCCGTCTTCGTCGATCTGCCGGACCACCGTACGGAGGTCATAGGGCTGGAGCTGGCGTGCGCGGACTTCCTCTCCGGTGTTCCGTGGATCCTGGTCGAGCGTGGCGGGGACATCTGTCACGAGATCGAGGAGGTCGGGCGGGAGTACGCCGCCGACGCCATCGTGGTGGGGAGTACGCACGGACTGCTGGGAAAGATCTTCGGTTCGGTGTCCGGCAGGCTGGCACGCCGGGCCAACCGGCCGGTCATCGTGATCCCCTGAGGCCGCTTCAGGAGTCACGGCCCCGGGGACGCGCCGCCCGGGCGGCGCGTGCCCCGGTCGCCGCTCTCGGCACGATCAGGACTTCATGCCCAACTCCCGGGCGATGAGCATGCGCTGAACCTCCGAGGTGCCCTCCCCGATTTCGAGGATCTTGGAGTCGCGCCAGAACCGGGCGACCGGGAACTCGTTCATGAAGCCGTACCCGCCGTGGATCTGGGTGGCCTCCCGTGCGTTGTCGACGGCGGCCTCCGAGGAGTACAGCTTCGCGATGGCGGCCTCCTTCTTGAACGGCTCGGCGCGCAGCAGCCGGGAGGCGGCGTCCCGCCAGGCCAGGCGGGAGGTGTGCGCGCGCATCTCCATGTCGGCGAGCTTGAACTGGATGACCTGGTTGGCGCCGATGGTGCGGCCGAAGGCGCGGCGCGTACCGGCGTAGCCGAGTGACTGGTCGACGCACCCCTGGGCCAGGCCGGTGGCCAGGGCTGCGATGGCGATGCGGCCCTCGTCGAGGATCCGCAGGAACTGGGCGTAGCCGCGGCCGCGCTCGCCCAGCAGGTTGGCCGCGGGGACGCGGCAGTCGGTGAAGGACAGTTCACGGGTGTCGGATGCGTTCCACCCGACCTTGGAGTACTTCTTCGATACCTGGAAGCCCGGGGTTCCGGTGGGCACGATGATGGAGGAGATCTCCCGCTGTGGCGAGAGATCCTGTCCCTCTTCACTCGAACGAGCGATCGGTTCGGTGAGCGCGGTCACCGTGACCAGGCCGGTGATCTCGGTGCCCGAGTTGGTGATGAAGCACTTCGTGCCGTTGATGACCCACTCGTCGGTGGCCTCGTCGTACCGGGCCGTCGTGCGTGTCGCGCCGGCGTCCGAACCGCCCTCGGGCTCGGTCAGGCCGAAGGCGCCGAGCAGCTCACCCGACGTCAGCCGGGGCAGCCACTCGCGCTTCTGGGCCTCCGTGCCGAAGCGGTAGAGCGGCATGGCCCCGAGCGACACGGCCGCCTCCAGGGTGATCGCCACCGACGAGTCGACCCTGGCGAGCTCCTCCAGCACGAGGCAGAGCGCGAAGTAGTCACCGCCCATGCCGCCGTACTCCTCCGGGAAGGGCAGGCCGAACAGGCCCAGCCGGCCCATCTCCTTGATGATCTCGTACGGGAACTCCCCCTGCTCGTAGAACTCCCCGATCTTCGGGGCCACCACGTCCTGGGCGAATTCGGCGACGGTGCGGCGCAGTTCCTCGTACTCGGAATCCAGCCGGTGATCGATCATGGTGATCCTCCTGGGGCCCGGCGGGGTCTGCCGCGGGCTGAGTGGATGAGTCGGCGCCGGTCCGATGGTGTGACAGGCGTGCCGGTCGGGGCGTGGAGCGTGTGCGCTGCGGCCGGGGTGGGGCCGGGAGTCAGGCCCCGCCGCCGGTCAGGGCCTGGACGGTACGGGACGGGCTGGGACGGCCGAGGCGCTCCGCCATCCACGCGCTGGTGGCGACCAGTTCGCGGAGGTCGACCCCGGTGCCGATGCCGAGGCCGTGCAGCATCCAGACCAGATCCTCGGTGGCGAGGTTGCCGGTGGCACTCTTCGCGTACGGACAGCCGCCGAGGCCGCCCGCGGAGGCGTCCACCGTGGTCACCCCGCTGCGCAGGGCCGAGAGCGTGTTGCTGAGCGCCTGGCCGTACGTGTCGTGGAAGTGGACGGCGAGCCGGCCGACCGGCACGCCGGCCTGTACGAAGCCGTCCAGCAGGGCGGTGACCTGGGCCGGGGTGGCCACGCCGATGGTGTCGCCGAGGCTGAGCTCGGTGCATCCCATCTCCAGCAGCCGCACCCCGAAGCCGATCACCTGGGCGGGCGGTACCGGCCCCTCCCAGGGGTCGCCGAAGCACATCGACAGGTAGCCGCGAACCCGCAGCCCGGCCTCACCGGCCTGCCGGACGACCGGCCGGAACATCGCCATCGCCTCGTCGGCGGAGCGGTTGAGGTTGCGGCGCGCGAAGGTCTCGGTGGCGCTGGCGAACACCGCGATGTCGGTGACGCGGTGGGCCAGCGCGCGCTCCAGCCCGCGCTCGTTGGGCACCAGGACGGGCAGGCGCAGCCCGGGGTGGCGGGCCGGCAGGGCGGCGAGCCGGGGCACCAGGTCCTCGGCGTCCGCGAGCTGCGGTACCCACTTGGGATGGACGAAGCTGGTGGCCTCCACCGTCCGCAGCCCCGCCGCGGCGAGTCGGGTGATGAACTCGGCCTTCACCTCGACCGGGACGAGCGCGCTCTCGTTCTGCAGCCCGTCGCGCGGCCCGACCTCGTGGATCCGGACCTCGGCCGGCAGGGCCGGGTCCCGCACCGGGGCGGGGAGGCCGAGGTCGAGCGCATCCGGTTCGCGTCCGGCGGCGGTCACGACGTCACCCCCGCAGCTACGTCGGCGGAGCCGGTCGGGCCGGTTGCGGGGTCGTCAGAGGAACGGTCAGAGGAGCGGTCGGTGGAGCGGGGGGTGGAGCCGTCCGCGGGCCCGTCGAGCGGAGCGGAAGCCGGCTCGTCCTGCGGTGTCACGACGACGAGGAGTTCCTCCATCGCCACGGTGGCGCCGGCGACGGCCCTGAGTTCGCTCACCACGCCGTCGTGCGGAGCCGCGATCACGTGCTCCATCTTCATCGCCTCCAGGACGAGCAGGGCCTGGCCACGGCGGACCGCCTCTCCGGCCGCGGTCTTGACGACGGTGACGGTGCCCGGCATGGGGGCGGTCAGCGCGCCGTGGTGCGCGCCGGCCCCGGCGGCCCGCACATCGGCCGGGTCGTGCGGATGCAGGGCCCAGGTGTCGCCGTCGATGCCCAGCCAGGTCACCGGGCCCGAGGCGGTCGCGCCTGACGCATTGTCAGTGGCGTGTGCGAACGTCGTCTGCAGGCCGTCGACGGTGAGGTGCAGTCGTGGGCCGGACCGGACGGCGCGGGCCCGGTGGACGGGGCCGTCGTCGAGGCGGACGTGCAGGTCGGGGGAGGAGTCCGAAGGATTGTCAGTGGCCTCGGCTACGTTGCTCGCAGTGACGGGACGAACGCTCACCGAGACGGGATCCTGGCCGGGGGCCCGGAATCGGTGGGTGGTCCAGGCGGGCGATCCACCGAGACGCCAGCCGGACGGGAGGGAGAAGGGATCGGTCCAGCCCTCGGGCGAGGCCTGCACCGCGAGGTCCAGATGCCGTGCGAGCGCGGCTGCGAAGTAGAGGAGGTGCGCCGGCGTCGGAGCGGGCGAGGCGCTGGGATCGGCCGGAGAACCGGGATCAGCCGGAGAACCGAGAGCGGTCTGAGAGCCGAGTGCGGCCGGGGAGTAGGGAGAGGCCAGCAGTACAGGGGTCTGCTGGGCGGTTTCCTCGACCAGGCCGGTGTCGAGGCGTCCTGCGACGACGTCGGGGTGTGCGAGCAGTCGTCGCAGGAAGCCGCTGTTGGTGGTGACGCCGAGGATCCGGGTGTCCGCCAGGGCGCTGCGCAGCCTGCGCAGGGCGGTCGGCCGGTCCGGTCCGTACGCGATCACCTTCGCCAGCATGGGGTCGTAGGCACTGGTGATCACGGTGCCCGGGCCGACACCCGAGTCGACCCGGATGCCTTCGCCCTGCGGTTCGTCCAGGAGCAGGATGCGGCCGCCGGTCGGGAGGAAGTCCCGCTCTGGGTCCTCGGCGCAGATCCGGGCCTCGATGGCGTGGCCCAGGAAGGAGACGTCCGGCTGGGTGAAGGACAGGGCTTCGCCGGCGGCGATCCGGAGCTGCCACTCGACGAGGTCCAGCCGTCGCGGGTCCGGGGTGTGGCGGCCGATGGCGACGGCGAGTTCCGTGACGGGGTGCTCCACCTGGAGGCGGGTGTTCATCTCCATGAAGAAGAAGTCCAGGACGCCGGAGGGCGGCTCGGCGGCCGTGGGGTCGAGACCGGGAACGATGAACTCCACGGTGCCGGCCCCGGTGTAGCCGCAGGCCTCGGCAGCTCGGACGGCGGCCGCACCCATCGCTGCGCGGGTCTCGGCATTGAGCAGAACGGAGGGAGCCTCTTCGATCAGTTTCTGGTGGCGGCGCTGCAGGCTGCACTCGCGTTCGCCGAGGTGGACGGTACTGCCGTGGGTGTCGGCCAGTACCTGCACCTCGATGTGGCGGGGCCGGTCGATCCAGCGTTCGAGCAGGAGGGTGTCGTCGCCGAAGGCGATGCGGGCGACTCGGCGCGCCGCTTCGATCTCGGCCGGAAGGTCCGCCGGGTCGCGGACCAGTCGCATGCCCTTGCCGCCCCCGCCGGCCGAGGGCTTGAGCAGGACGGGGTAGCCGATCGCGGTCGCGGCCGCCGTGAGTTCGGCATCGCCGGGCGCGGTGTCCCGGCTGCCGGGGACCACGGGGACACCGGCGCTCCGGACGGCCGCCTTGGCGTTGATCTTGTCGCCCATCAGCTCGACCGCTGCGGGAGGAGGGCCGATGAACGTCAGGCCGGCGTCGGCGCAGGCGCGCGCGAAGGACGCGTTCTCCGCCAGGAACCCGTAGCCCGGGTGGACGGCCTGGGCGCCGGTGCGCACAGCCGCGGCGAGGATCTGGTCGGTCCGCAGGTAGGTCTCGGCGGCGGAGCTGTCGCTGCGGCCGGCCGGCCCCAGTCGCACCGCGAGGTCGGCCTCGCGGACGTGCGGGGCGTCCGCGTCCGCGTCGCTGAACACGGCGACCGAGCGCACGCCGAGCCGGCGCAGGGTCCGGATCACCCGGACGGCGATCTCGCCACGGTTGGCGACCAGAACTGTGTCGAACATGGGAGGCGTTCCTCCGGGTCGAGGGGAGCCGTACGAGAGATACGAGTGGTGCGAGAGAAACGAGCGAGGCGAGCGGGACGAGCGGAGGCACCGGGCACCGGGTGCCGGGAGGCCGGTGGCGCCGCGATGCCGCGGCGCCGGGGCCTCACATCCGGAAGACGCCGTACGGTGCGGGGGCGGGGAGCGGTGCGTTGGAGCAGGCGGTGAGGGCGAGGCCGAGCACCGTCCGGGTGTCCAGCGGGTCGATGACCCCGTCGTCCCAGAGCCGGGCGGTGGCGTAGTACGCGTTCCCCTGGCGCTCGTACTGCTCACGGACGGGCCGCTTGAACTCCTCCTCGGCCTCGGCCGCCCACGGTTCGCCGCCCTGCGCCTCGACCTGGTCGCGTCGGACGGTGGCGAGGACGGAGGCCGCCTGCTCGCCGCCCATCACGGAGATCTTCGCCCCGGGCCACATCCACAGGAAGCGCGGCGAGTACGCCCGGCCGCACATCGAGTAGTTGCCGGCACCGTACGAGCCACCGATCACCACCGTCAGCTTGGGGACGCGGGTGCAGGCCACCGCGTTGACCATCTTGGCGCCGTGCTTGGCGATGCCGCCGGCCTCGTACTGCCGCCCCACCATGAAGCCGGTGATGTTCTGCAGGAAGACAAGGGGGATGCCGCGCTGGTCGCACAACTCGATGAAGTGGGCGCCCTTGAGGGCCGACTCGGAGAACAGCACGCCGTTGTTGGCGATGATGCCGACAGGGTGGCCGTGGATCCGGGCGAAGCCGGTCACCAGGGTGGCGCCGTACTCGGCCTTGAACTCGGCGAAGCGGCTGCCGTCGACCAACCGTGCGATCACCTCGCGCACGTCGTACGGCGTGCGCGGGTCGACCGGCACGGCGCCGTACAGGCTCGCCTGGTCCACGGCCGGGGGTTCGGCCGGGCCGAGCGGCCAGGGCCTGGCCGGGCGCGGGCCGAGTCCGGCGACGATCGTCCGCACGATGGACAGGGCGTGGGCGTCGTCCTCGGCCAGGTGGTCCGTCACGCCCGAGGTCCGGGAGTGCAGGTCGCCGCCGCCCAGCTCCTCCGCGGTGACCACCTCACCGGTCGCCGCCTTCACCAGCGGCGGGCCGCCGAGGAAGATGGTGCCCTGGTTGCGGACGATCACCGCCTGGTCGCTCATCGCGGGTACGTACGCGCCGCCCGCGGTGCAGGAGCCCAGGACGGCCGCGATCTGCGGGATGCCCGCGGCGGAGAGCCGGGCCTGGTTGTAGAAGATCCGGCCGAAGTGGTCCCGGTCGGGGAAGACCTCGTCCTGCATGGGCAGGAAGGCGCCGCCGGAGTCGACCAGGTAGATGCAGGGCAGCCGGTTCTCCAGCGCCACCTCCTGGGCCCGGAGGTGCTTCTTCACCGTCATCGGGTAGTACGTGCCGCCCTTGACGGTGGCGTCGTTGGCGACCACCACGACCTCGCGCCCGGCCACCCGGCCGATGCCCGCGATGACGCCGGCGGCGGGTGCCGCGCCGTCGTACATGCCGTCGGCGGCCAGCGGGGCCAGTTCCAGGAAGGGGGAGGCCGGGTCGAGCAGGGTGTCCACCCGGTCGCGGGGGAGGAGTTTGCCGCGCGAGGTGTGCCGGTCGCGGGCCCTGGCCCCGCCGCCGAGCGCGGCGGCGGCGAGCTTGTCGCGCAGTTCGGCGACCAGGGCCTCGTGGGCGGTGGTGTTGGCCCGGAAGCTCTCCGAGCCGGGGTCGGCGGCGGTGCCGAGCCGGGGTGCCGGGGCACCGTCGGCGGCGGCACGGCCCGGAGCGCCGGGCGACGCCGTGGATGGACGCGCGCCCGGGCCCGCGTTCGGACCGCCGAAAGCGCCGGTGGGTACACCGGCGGTTGAGAAGACCATCCCAAGAGCTCCCTTGCCCTCGGAACCAGGTGGGCGGCAGGGCAGGATGAGCCCGCAACCCCCAAGTTAATGAGCGTTAACTCCTGCGGCCAGGTTAACGGGCGATAACCCGACTGTCTACGATGGGCAGCATGTCGAACGTCCCCGCTGCCCCCGCGCTCCCACGCCGTGACCAGATCCGCAAGGAGGCCGCGCGCCTGTTCGCCGCGCGGGGTTTCCTGGGTGTGGGTGTGGACGAGATCGGCAAGGCGGTCGGGATCAGCGGCCCCGGGCTCTACCGGCACTTCGCCGGCAAGGACGCGATGCTCGCCGACCTGTTGATCGGCATCAGCGAGCGACTGCTGGAGGAGGGCCGCCGTCGGGCCGGCGCCGCCACCGACGACGCGGGCGCGGCGGGCGCGCGGGACACCCTGGACGCGCTGATCCGCGGCCACGTGGATTTCGCGCTGGACGACCGCGACCTGATCACGCTGCACGACCGCGAACTGCTGCACCTCAAGGAGGAGGACCGCCGCCGGGTCCGGCGGTTGCAGCGCGGCTATGTCGAACTGTGGGTCGAGGTCGTCCGGGAGTCCTTCCCGCCGCTGGCTGCCCCGGAGGAGGAGCCGGTCGCGCGGGCGGCCGTGCACGCGGTCTTCGGCCTGCTCAACTCGACCCCGCACAGCCTCGGCCCGAACGGCGCCCAAGGCGCCCCCGGCGCCCACGGCGAGCGGACCGGCCTGCCCCGCGACGCCATGGCGGCCCTGCTGCACGGCCTCGCCCTCGGAGCCTTCGCGGCCGCTGCCGCGCAGGCGACGGTCCGCTCCGGCGTGGCCTGAGAGCCTCGCGGCCCGTCACAGCTCCCCACAGCTCCCCGTAGCCCCCCACAGTCCCTCATGGCCCGTCGCGCATGCCCGGGCGGCTCCGACCGGCTCCCGTCGGCCCCCTTCGACCGGGCCCTCGGGCTCCCTCCCGCAGGTCCCTTCCCGCCGGCCCCCGCCGGATCTCCCGGAGCCGGGTCGGACAGGAGGCCTAGGTCCATGGGCGGCCGGACGGGGGCCGTCGGGAGGGTGCGCTGACCCGGGTGCATCGTCCAGGCTGGTGACGGGCCGGACCGCCCGAGGAATCACCGGCGACCGATGGCTGTTGGTGCCACCGTCGGCCCGGCTGCCCGCCGGCCTGCGGGTTCGGCCGTCCCGGCCGGATTCGCGTGGACGGTCACGTGACGAAATGGTTAGTATCCCTAAATATGTCTGACACTCACGGATCCACGGCGGAGCTGTCCCCCGGTGGCGGCGCCGCCCGTCGGGCCGGCTCGGACAGCGGCGCCCCCGGCGACGGCACGGCGGGCGACGGCGGCGCAGGTCCGGGCTGGCTCCGCCGCCTCACCGGCTACTGCTGGCGGTACCGCCGCAACGTGCTGCTGGCGTTCGGAGCCTCGCTCGTCGGCATGGCCGTCACCGCGCTCGTTCCGCTGATCACCAAGTTGATCATCGATGACGTCATCACCGCTCACACCCGCTCGCTGGGCCCCTGGGCGGTGGCCCTGCTGCTCGCCGCCGTGCTCGTCTTCGTCTGCACCCAGGTCCGCCGGTACTACGGGGGGCAGCTCGCCCTCGACGTCCAGCACGATCTGCGCAGCGACCTCTTCCGTTCGCTCGGGCGGCTGGACGGCCACCGCCAGGACCGCCTGGACACCGGCCAGGTGGTCGGCCGGGCCACCTCGGACCTCCAGTTGATCAACGGTCTGCTGTCGATGCTGCCGATGATGACCGGCTACCTGGTCATGTTCGTGATGTCGTTCCTGGTGATGCTGTGGCTGTCGCCGCCGCTGACCCTGATCGCCCTGGTGATGGGCCCCGCCCTGTGGTGGATCTCGCTGCTCAGCCGCAAGCGGCTGTTCCCGGCGACATGGGCCGCGCAGCAGGAGGCGGCGGCCGTCGCCGGTGTGGTCGACGAGGCCGTCGGCGGCGTCCGGGTGGTGAAGGGCTTCGGGCAGGAGGCCCAGGAACTGGGCAAGCTGGAGGCCGCCTCCCGGGACCTGTTCGGGGCGCGGCTGCGCTCGATCCGGCTCACCAGCCGCTACAACCCGGCGATGCAGGCCATTCCGGCGCTCGCCCAGGTCGCCGTGCTGGCCTTCGGCGGCTGGCTGGCCGTGGACGGCCGGGTCTCGCTGGGCACGTTCGTGGCGTTCTCCACCTACGTGGCGCAGATGACCGGTCCGGTCCGGATGCTCAGCATGGTGATCACCGTCGGCCAGCAGGCCAGGGCCGGTGTCGAGCGGGTGCTCCAGCTGGTCGACGAGCGGCCGCTCGTCCAGGAGCGCCCGGACGCGACCGCACTCGACGTCCTGGACCCGGTCGGCCCGGTGGCGCCGCACGGGAGGACGGACGCCGGCACTCCCGCCCTGGAGTTCGACCAGGTCGAGTTCCGCTACGACCCGGAGCACCCGACGCCCGTCCTGCACGGCCTCAGCCTGCGGCTCGCCCCGGGTGAGACACTCGCGCTGGTCGGCTCCTCCGGTTCGGGCAAGTCCACCGTGGCGCAGCTCGTCCCTCGCTTCTACGACCCGACGGCGGGCACGGTCCGGCTGTACGGGCACGATCTTCGCGACCTCACGCTCGATTCCGTCCGCTCGGCGGTCGGCATCGTGCCGGAGGAGAGCTTCCTGTTCTCCGAGAGCGTCCGGACCAACATCGCGTACGGTCGGCCGGACGCGACCGACGAGCAGATCGAGGCGGCCGCGCGCGCGGCCCAGGCCGACGCGTTCGTCCGCGAGCTGCCGGACGGCTACGAGACCAGGGTCGGCGAGCAGGGCCTCACCCTCTCCGGCGGCCAGCGCCAGCGGATCGCGCTCGCCCGGGCGATCCTGACCGACCCGCGGATCCTGCTGCTGGACGACGCGACCTCGGCCGTCGACCCGCAGATCGAGGCGGAGATCCACGACGCGCTCCGCTCGGTGATGTCCGGCCGGACGACGCTTCTGATCGCGCACCGCCGCTCCACGCTGCAACTGGCCGACCGGATCGCCGTGCTCGACCAGGGCCGGCTGGTGGACATCGGTACGCACGAGGAACTGGACGGCCGATGTCCCCAGTACCGCGCCCTGATCTCCGACCACGAGGCCGGCAGGCCGGCCGCCCCCGCTGAGGGCCTCGCGAAGACCCCCGCCGCAGTCCCGGCCACGGCCGGACAGCAGCCCCCTGCCGACAGCGGCGCCGAGAGCAACAGCAGCGCCGTGAACAACAGCGGTGCCGTGAACAACGGCAGCACCGAGAACAACAGCAGCATCGAGGGCGAGAGCGGTACCGAAGGGGAGAGCACCCCCGTACCGGCCGGCGCGACGAAGGCCCTGGCCCGTGCCGCCCGGACGGCGAGCCCCGACCTCCTCGCCAAGGTCGCCGCACTGCCGCCCGCCACCGACACCCCGGCCGTCGCACTCGCCGAGGCCGAGGCCGGTGACCCGGACTTCACACTGCGCCGCCTGCTGGCACCGTTCCGCCGTCCGCTCGCGCTGGCCCTGCTGCTGGTCGCGCTGGACGCGGGCGCCGCCCTGGTGCTGCCGATCCTGATCCGGCACGGCATCGACGACGGCGTCACGAAGGCCGCGATGGCCGGCGTCACCGTCGCCGCGCTGGCCGCCCTGGTCGTCGTCGCGCTGGACTGGCTGGTGCAGGCCGCCGAGAGCCGGGTCAGCGGGCGCACCGGCGAGCGGGTCCTCTACACCCTGCGGATCAAGATCTTCGCGCACCTCAACCGGCTCGGCCTGGACTACTACGAGCGCGAGCTCTCCGGCCGCATCCTGACCCGGATGACCACCGACCTCGACTCGCTGACGAGCTTCCTGCAGACCGGTGTCGTCACGGCCGTGGTCAGCCTGCTCACCTTCTTCGGGATCTTCGCCGCGCTGCTGGTGATCGACGCGGGCCTGGCGCTGGTGGTCTTCGCCGTGCTGCCGTTCCTGATCGTGGCGACGCTGGTCTTCCGCCGGAAGTCCAAGGCCCAGTACGAGATCTCCCGGGACCTGATCAGCACGGTCAACGCCGACCTCCAGGAGAACGTCGCGGGGATGCGGATCGTCCAGGCGTTCCGCCGGCTGGACACCAACACCACCCGCTTCGTCGCCCGCGGGGTCGCCTACCGCGACGCCCGGGTGCGGGCGCAGCTCTACATCTCGATCTACTTCCCGTTCGTCCAGTTCCTCTCCAGCGTGGCCGCTGCGCTGGTGCTGATCGCGGGCGCCTCGCGGGTCGAGTCGGGCACGCTCACCGTCGGCGCGCTGGTCGCCTACCTGCTCTACATCGACCTGTTCTTCGCACCGGTCAACCAGCTCTCGCAGGTCTTCGACGGCTACCAGCAGGCGGCTGTCGGCCTCGGCCGGATCCGCGAACTGCTGCGCACCCCGACCAACACGGCCGTCGCCGCCGACCCGGTGCCGGTGACGACGCTGCGCGGCGAGATCGACTTCGACGACGTCGGCTTCGCGTACAACGGGGGCGGCGCCGGCAATCCGGAGGTGCTGTCCGGCGTCGGCCTGCACATCCCGGCGGGGCAGACGGTCGCGCTGGTCGGTGAGACGGGGGCCGGCAAGTCGACGCTGGTCAAGCTCGTCGCCCGGTTCTACGACGCGACCAGTGGCACCGTCCGGGTCGACGGCGTGGACATCACCCGGTACGACCTCGCCGAGTACCGGCACCGGCTCGGCGTCGTCCCGCAGGAGGCGTACCTCTTCGCGGGGACGGTCCGGGAGGCGATCGCGTACGGGCGGCCCTCGGCCTCCGACGCCGAGGTGCGGGCGGCGGCCGGGGCGGTCGGCGCGCACGACATGATCATGGGCCTGCGGGGCGGTTACGACCACGAGGTCACCGGCCGGGGGCGCAACCTCTCGGCGGGCCAGCGCCAGCTGATCGCGCTCGCCCGGGCCGAGCTGGTGGACCCGGACGTGCTGCTCCTCGACGAGGCCACGGCGGCTCTCGACCTGGCCACCGAGGCGGCGGTCAACCACGCCGCCGACCGGCTGACCGGGGGCCGCACCACCCTGGTCATCGCCCACCGGCTGACCACGGCCGAGCGGGCCGACCGGATCGTCGTCCTGGACCGCGGCCGGATCGTCGAGGACGGCACCCACACGGAGCTGCTGGCCCGGGGCGGCACGTACGCGAAGCTGTGGGCGGCGTTCACGGCCGACGGTCACCCGGCGCCGCAGCCCGTCGGGCGGTAGGGCCGGCCCCTCGCCGGCTCAGGCCGCCAGCAGTGCGCCGAGGAGGGCGGCGGCGTCCGCACCGACCGGGAGGTCGCTGACCTGGCCGTCGCCGACCTCGACCACCCGCCAGCCGGCGCCGTCGGCGCGCAGGGCGAGGTCGGTGGTGACGAAGCGGCAGCCGAGGGCGCGCACCAGCGGGCGGACGCCGGCGAGGTCCGGCTCGGGCGAGTGCCCGGGGGTGTCGGGGTGCGGGCCGACCAGGACGGCTTCGCCGTCCAGCCACCAGACCCGGGCCTCCGCCGCCCGGCCGTCCTCGGTGCGGGCGAAGTCCTCGAAGCGGCGCAGCACCACGCCGCCGGCCAGGAAGTCGTCCTGCAGTTCGACGAACCGCGCGACCACCCGTGCCAGCGTCGGCAGGTCGCCCAACTCGGGCACGTAGCAGGCCTCGTCCCATTCGTGCTTGCGGGACTTCACGTAGTCCTTGACGATCGCGGCCCCGCTGCCGCCGAGCCGGGCGGCGGCGCTCGCCAGCGCACCGGCGTCCGGCACGCAGCCGGGGGAGCTGACCGGGATCCACACACTGGACGGCGTCGCCCCCTCGAACACCTCGTACCAGCCGGGCAGTTCGTGTGCCGAGAGGTATCCGGCCGGGCTGGTGAGCAGTGCTCCACCGCGCCCGTCGAGCGCGGCGGCGAGGCCGGCGTACGCCGGCCCGGGGATCATCCAGCCCCGGTACCAGAGCGGGCCGAGCCCGACGGGCACCCGGCCGACGGCCCCGGCGGCGTCGCCGGCGAGCAGCGCGTCGTGGTCGACCAGGGCGTACGCGCCGCCCGACTCCCGCACCAGCCGGGCCTCCAGGGCGAAGTGCGGGTCCGGCCGGCGCGGGGCGAGCGGGTCGGCGGGGAACAGGATCGCGGGGACGGCCATGGGGCTCAGCGTACGGACCGGGCCGCCCCGCGGTCGCGCCCGGATCACGCTCGACGGCTGTGGCGGGCCTCTGCGAGGGTGGGCGGATGCGAATTCCTGGGTGGCGCCGTGGCCGGACTCCCCGGCGGGCGGCGCGAACCGTGGTGCTGGACCAGGACGGATCGGTGTTCCTGCTCCGCTCCGACAACCGCGAGGTCGGCGTGCACTGGACGATGCCCGGCGGCGGCATGGAGGACGGCGAGACCCCGCAGGAGGCGGCCCGGCGCGAACTCCGGGAGGAGACCGGCTGGACGGACCTCGCACCCGGCCCGCTGCTCTGCACCTGGGAGCACGATTTCACCTGGCACGGCATCCCCGTCCGCCAGCACGAGCACATCTTCCTGACCCGGGGCCCGCGCCGCGGACCGGTCGGCGACGTCAGCGCCGTGCACGCCGAGGACGGCATCATCGGCTGGCGCTGGTGGAGCCCGGCCGACCTCGCGAACGAGCGGACCGACGCGCTCTGGCCGCCCCAACTTCCCTCCCTGCTGGCCGCAGTGGGTCGGAGCTGGGCCGTGGACGGCGGACCGGTCGAACCGGTCGAGTTGGGCTTCGTCCCCAACGGCCTGCGGCCCGCGACCCCGGGCTGACCCGGGCTGAACCGGGCTCAGCCGGTCCGGCCCCGGCCCCGCGCGGCCGCCCCGGTAGGGCCGGTTGCAGGGCCGGCGCGCCAGCCGTGCAGGGCGAGTTCGCGGTCGTGCAGCGCCTCGGGGTTGATCAGCACGGACAGCTCGGCGCCCGGCAGGTCGTCGAACCCGAGGCCGGTCGCCGTCAGCAGCCGCTCGGTCGGGACGGACACCGCGATCGCCTCCCGCCAGGCGGGCAGGACGACCAGGCTGGTGCCCCGGCCCGGCCGGATGATCCGGGCGTCCACCAGGACGTACCGCTGCCCGCCCGGGTGACTCGCCGGATCCGGCAGTTTCGGTGTCCCGCCGATCAGTACGCCCAGCGGGGCCGCCGCGGGCGGACGTCCGGCGACAACCGGTCCGCTGCCGTCGGTTCCGCCGGCCGTGGGGGGCGTCGGGCGGGCGTCGGGCCGCTCCTCGCCACGGTGGTGGAGCCGGCTCAGCCGACGTGCCGGAGAGGGCCGCTTGACCCGTGGCGGTCCCTGGTCCGGCGGTGCGGCGGAGGGGACGGGCGCGGCGGGCAGTGCCCAGCGGCTGATGGGCCGGTTCCGGCGGCCGGCGGCGATCTCGACGGCGGCCTCGGCGGCCGCGGGCGACAGGTCCGTCCCGGCGCGGGCGAGCAGCTCCCGCACGTCGGCGGGGGAGCGCCGGCAGGCGGCCGAGAGCTCGTCGATCGTCGTGCCCCGCTCGTACGCGGCCCGCAGCCTGGCGCCGAGCCCGGTACGGAGGTTGGCGGCCGTGACGGCGCTCGCGCCCGCATCCCCCGCGTCGGGCACCCGCCGGTCGGGCACCCGCCCGTCCGCGGACCGGGGCGGCGGTACCGACGCACCGACGCCGGGCCCGAAGGCGTGGTCCGGGGCGCCGGCCGTGACCGAGCACACCGCGCCGCGCTCCACGGCGGAGGAGCGGCCGGGGCGCAGCGGATCGGATTCGGTCTGGTCGAGCGAGCTCATCGGCACGGGCCCTCCGGGGTGCGGTCGGGTCGATCCTGCCGCACCCCGGGATCAAGCTCCAAGAGGGAGGGGTACGGAGCCCTGGGGGAGTCCCGGGAGCGGCTGCCTCAGCCGGCGGGCGCGACGAACCCCTTCAGGTCGCTCAGCACCACGTTGGCGGCCATCACGCCCAGGCCGAGGAACCAGGTCTCGTCCGAGACCGGCCGGGCCTGGCCGGACTTGACCGCGCCGAGGGTCTTCCACAGCGGACCGCCCAGCACGGCGTCCTGGTTGGTGGCGCTCGGGGTGCCGTACACGCCGTAGAAGACCCAGTCCGCGTCGGCCTTGTCGATCTGCTCGGGGCTGATCTCGACCGCGAGTTCCTTGACCTGCTCGATCTTGGGCTGCGGGAGCGGGATGTCGGCGAGGATCGTGCCGATGAAGGACAGCTCGGCGTACAGGCGCGTCTTGCCGGGCATGAACCGCAGCGGGCTGATGGTGGGCTTCTGGGTGACACTGGCGCCGATGGCGGCGGCGGCGCTCCGGTACGCGGCGAGCTGCGCCTCGGCCTCCGCCTGGAGGCCGAACGGGCTCGCGTTGAGCACGAAGTTCTCCTTCCACGGGTAGCCGGGGCGGACGGAGAAGACGGTCGGCGCGATCTTGGAGAGCGAGGCGTACTGGTCCTGGGCGCGCAGCTGGCTGCCGAGGATCAGGTCGGGCTTGAGCGCGGCGATGGCCTCCAGGTTGAGGCTGCTGATGGTGCCGACGTTGGCCGGGCTGCCGGCCTTGTCCTTGAGGTAGGACGGCAGCGTCTTCGAGCCGTCGGTGTAGACGATGCCGACGGGCTGGATGCCGAGCGAGACGACGTTGTCGAGTTCGCCGGTGTCCAGGACGACGACCCGTACGGGCCTGGCGGGGATGACGGTCTCGCCGAGAGCGTGCTTGATGGTGCGCGGGTAGACGCCGGGGGCCGCGTCGGTGCCGAAGCTCTTCATCTGGTCGAGCACGGTGGCGTAGTCGTCGCCGCCCTGCTTCACGGACTTCTGGTCGGGCGAGGCACCCGTGGTCGCGCCGGAGGACGCCTTCGCGCTGCCGGTGGAGTTCCCGGAGCTGCCGCAGGCGCTGAGCAGCCCGCCGAGGGCCAGGACGGCGCCGCCGGTCAGGCCGGCGGCGAGGAACCGCCGCCGCGATGTGCGGGAGGCGGTCTGGTCGGCAGGGGTGGGGGCCACGCGGTGCTCCTCGTGCGACGGCCGGTGCGCAAGCACCAGGGTCCGGTTAGGTGAGGCAAACCTATCCGACCGTGACGCCCCGGCTGACCGCAGGTCGCCAAACGCCCTGGTCAACTCATCTCAAACTGGTACATAGGTGATGAATTGCCAGTCGTCAAATCCTTCAAAACGAAGGCTAACACGCTCACTACATAGGTATCTCATCGGATAAGTGCAAGATATTCGCTCGATTCGAAGACAGTGGTTCAGATCACCCGGGCCAGGACTACACAGCACTCCACCCCTGTACTTAGGGTGCCGGGGTGTTTGATCAGCAGCTCTCGGAGCACGGCAGCAGCGGACGGGCAACGGCGCCCACCGTCCCGACAGGCGCCCCGGACAGTGGCACCGGCGACGACGCCCCGGCGGCCGGGGAGGGCAAAGGCCTGCGCGGCAACTCCGTCGGACTGCTGGGCAGCGTCGTCCTCGGCGTCTCCACGGTCGCCCCGGTCTACTGCCTCACCGCGACCCTCGGGCCCACCGTCACCGCCGTCGGCGTCCAGATGCCGGCCGTGTTCCTGGCCGGCTTCCTGCCGATGCTGCTCGTCGCGTTCGCGTACAAGGAGCTCAACAAGGCCGTCCCCGACTGCGGCACCTCCTTCACCTGGACGGTCAAGGCCTTCGGTCCGCGGATCGGCTGGATGGCGGGCTGGGGCCTGACCGTCGCGACGATCATCGTGCTGTCCAACCTGGCCGGCGTCGCGACGGACTTCCTCTACCTGATGCTCGGCGAGATGACCGGCAGCCCGGCGGTGGCCGGCCTCGGCGACAACACCGCCGTCCACCTGCTCACCGTCGTCGCCCTGATCGCCGCCGCCACCGCGATGAGCTACCGGGGCATGACCGCCACCAAGTGGTTCCAGTACGGCCTGGTCGGGCTCCAACTGGCCGTCCTGCTGCTGTTCGCCGGCATCGCCGTCAGCAAGGCCGCCTCCGGCGACCTGCCGCACTCGGTCGGCTTCTCCCCGAGCTGGCTCAACCCCCTCGAAGTGGGCTCGTTCAGCGCCTTCACGGCCGGCCTGTCGCTGTCGATCTTCATGTACTGGGGCTGGGACACCTGCCTCACCATGAACGAGGAGACCCTCGGCAGTGCCAAGACCCCCGGCCGGGCCGCGATGATCTCGATGGTCACCCTGGTCACCTCGTACCTGCTGGTCGCCATCGCCGCCCAGATGTTCGCCGGCGTCGGCAGCACCGGCACCGGGCTCGGCAACCCGGACACCGCCGACAACGTCTTCGCCGCGCTCGCCCGGCCCGTGCTCGGCTCCCCGTGGAGCATCCTGCTCTTCCTGGCCGTGGTCGCCAGCGCCGCCGCGAGCCTGCAGACCACCTTCATCCCGGTGGCCCGCACCCTGCTCGCGATGAGCGCCTACAAGGCCGTCCCGCCGCGCTTCGGCAGCGTCCACCCCGAGCACCGCACCCCCGGCTACGCCACCGTCGCGGCCGGCATCGCCACCGCCGCCTTCTACGTCGGCATGACGCTGATCAGCGACCACGTCGTACAGGACACCATCAAGGCCCTCGGCCTGATGATCTGCTTCTACTACGCGCTGACGGCCTTCGCCTGTACCTGGTACTTCCGCCACGACCTGCGCCGCAGCGCACGCGACCTGGTGCTCAAGGGCCTCGCCCCGCTGCTCGGCGGACTGCTGCTGGCCGGCGTCTTCCTCAAGACCCTCACCGACGCCTGGGACACCGGCTACGGCGGCGGCGCCCTGTTCGGCATCGGCTCGGTCTTCGTCATCGGCGTCGGCATCCTGCTCCTGGGTGTCGTCCTGATGCTCGGGTACGGCATCCAGCGGCCCGAGTTCTTCCGCGGCGAGACGCTCCGCAGGGACACCCCGGCCCTCATCGTCGAGGACTGATCCCGCCCGGTCCTCCCTGGCTACCCCGCTATGCTCGACCCCATGAAGCGCTTCGCATGCCTGAGCTGGTGGCCGTCCTAGGACGGCCACCCCAGACATGACCCAGGGCCGTCCGAACGGACGGCCCTGCGGCATTTCCCCTCCCCGCTGCAGGCCTCCGCCGGACGGCAGGCACCCACCGGAGGAGAACCCCGCGATGACCACCACCACCCGGCACCACGAACCGGCCGCCGACGTCGCCGGCCGCCGTGTCCTCACCGGCGACCGCCCGACCGGCCCGCTGCACCTCGGCCACTACTTCGGCACCCTGCAGAACCGGGTCCGGCTCCAGCGCCAGGGCGCCGAACTCTTCGTCGTCGTCGCCGACTACCAGGTCATCACCGACCGCGACGTCGCCGACCGGCTCACCGAACACAGCGAGGGCCTGGTCGCCGACTATCTCGCCACCGGCCTCGACCCGGACCGCGCCACGATCTTCGCCCACAGCGCCGTGCCCGCCCTCAACCAACTGCTGCTGCCCTTCCTCAGCCTGGTCAGCGTCGCCGAACTCAGCCGCAACCCCACCGTCAAGGACGAGATCGCGCACTCCCGGCAGTCCGCCGTGAGCGGCCTGATGTTCACCTACCCCGTCCACCAGGCCGCCGACATCCTGTTCTGCAAGGCAGGCCTGGTACCCGTCGGCCAGGACCAGCTGCCGCACCTCGAAATCGCCCGCACCGTCGCCCGCCGCTTCAACGAGCGCTACGGCGAAGGCATCTTCCCGGCACCCGAGGCACTCCTCTCCGACGCACCGCTGCTGCTCGGCACCGACGGCACCAAGATGAGCAAGAGCCGCGGCAACGCCGTCCCGCTCGCCGCCGACGAGGACGAGACGGCCCGGCTCATCCGGGCGGCCCGGACGGACGCCGACCGCCGGATCACCTACGACCCCGCCGGCCGTCCCGGAGTGGCCGGCCTGCTCCTGCTCGCCGCGCTCTGCCAGGGCCGGGCCCCCGAGCAGATCGCCGAGGAGACCGGGGACGGCGGCGCGGCAGCACTGAAGCGCACCGTCACCGAAGCGGTCAACGAGCACTTGCGTCCGATCCGCGCCCGCCGGGCCGAACTCGCCGCCGACCGCTCCTACCTCCGGGACGTGCTGCGCACCGGAGCGGAGCGGGCCAACGCGGTGGCCGACGCCACCCTCGCCGAGGTCCGGGTCGCGATGGGGTCGGTGGGATCGGTCTGAGCCCGGCCGGGGCATACCTTGTACAGCCGACATTCTTTCTGGGGAGGACCTGGCGATGGCTCAGCACACGCCCGAGCACACGCCCGAGCAGACACCCGCACTTCTGGGCGGCTCTGCCGGCGGACTGACCCGGCCGCCCCGCCTCGCCCCGGGGGACCGGGTCGCCGTCGTCGCCCCCAGCAGCCCGATCGACGCCGTCCGCCTCAACGCCGGCTGCGCGATCCTGCGCTCCTGGGGGCTGGAGGTGGAGGTGGCGGCCCACGTCCTCGACACCCACCCGCGGCTCGGCCACCTCGCCGGCCGCGACGCCGACCGGGCCGCCGACCTCCAGTCCGCCTGGCTCGACCCCGGCGTCGCCGCCGTCATCTGCGCCCGCGGCGGGTACGGCGTCCACCGCATGGCCGACCTGCTCGACTGGTCGGCCATGCGGGCGGTGCCGCCCAAGGTGCTCGTCGGCTTCAGCGACGCCACCTCACTGCACGAGGCCTTCGCCCAGCGGATCGGCGTCGCCACCCTGTACGGCCCGATGGCCGCGGCTGCCTCCTTCGTCACGGACGGCCCCACCGCCGAACACCTGCGCCGGACGCTCTTCGACCCGGCGGCCGCCACCGTCCTCACCTCGGCCACCGCCACCGCCCTGATCCCGGGGCAGGCCCGCGGCATCACGGCGGGCGGCTGCGCCTCCGTCCTGGTGGCGGACCGGGGCACCCCCGGCGCACGGCCCTCCTTCGAGGGCACCGTCCTCGTCCTGGAGGACGTCAACGAGCAGCCCTACCAGCTCGACCGCATCCTCACCCAGCTCCTGCGGTCCGGCGCCCTGGAGGGCGTGGCCGGCGTCGCGCTCGGCTCCTGGGAGGGCTGCGGGCGGCCCGAACGCGTGCGGGAGGTCATGCTCGACCGCCTCGGCCCCCTCGGCGTGCCCGTCCTCTGGGAACTCGGCTTCGGCCACAGCCCGTCCACCCTCACCGTGCCGCTCGGTGTCCCCGCCCTGCTCGACGCCGATGCCGGGGCCCTCACCCTGGAGCTGCCGGCACTGGCGGAACGCCCGTGAGCCCAGCCCGGCCGGCGGCTCCCGAGTCCGGCGGCTCGTGAGTCCGGCCGTGCCTGAGTCCCAACGGGGCCTGAGTAGGGTGCGGACATGCACGACGACAACCCGGCGGCCCTGACCGCGCAAGCACTCCGCCTCCTGCACGGGCCCGGCAGTGGCAGTCGTACGATCCTCGGCCTCACCGGCCCGCCCGGAGCGGGCAAGTCGACCCTGGCCCGGCACCTGGTCGCCGAGGTCCGCCGCGCCGAGGGCCCCACCAGCGCGGCCTACCTCCCGCTGGACGGATTCCACCTCTCCAACGGACAGCTCGACCGCCTCGGCCTGCGACACCGCAAGGGAGCCCCGGCCACCTTCGACGCGCACGGGTACGTCGCACTGCTCAGGCGTGTGACCGAGGACCGGTTCCGGGAGATCTACGTACCCGACTTCGACCGGGACCTGGACGAGCCGGTGGCCGCCCGCCACGTCGTCGCACCACAGGCCCGCCTCATCGTCACCGAGGGCAACTACCTCGCATCCACCGACACCCCCTGGCCGGAGGCCCGCGGCCTGTTGCGTGAACTCTGGTACGTCGACACGCCGGACGCGGAGCGCGAGATCCGGCTCCTGCAGCGGCACATGGCCGGCGGCCGCCCCGAGACCGAGGCCCGACACCGTGTCACCTCGAACGACCACCCCAACGGCGAGTACGTGAAGGCGGCCCGCGCGTTCTGCACGAGAACCGTCCGCGTGGGGGATTTGCCTCTCCCGCCCGGTACCCGTAGTGTTGACTAGTCGCTCGGCAGGGAGCACCGGACACGCAGTCAGCGCGGACGGTCCCGGGGCGGCCACTCCACGAAACACCTTCCTCTGCATCGCCATGGGTTTCGCTTCGGCGTATTCCAGTGCGATTAATTGGTGTGTGTGCGTTTAGTGGATTGGGTCGGATTCGCCTTTCGGGGCGGGGCTCGGCTAAAGTTCGGAGCGTCGGACGGGCCATCAGGTCGGTTCGGCACAAGCCTCCTGGAGGCCGGGAAGCACGAAAGACTCTGCTAGAGTCTGGGAGTGCCGAAAGGCCGCAGGAAAGCGAGTCAGGGAAGCGAAACTCCGGTAAACGGAGCGGAAAATATCTGATAAGCTGGTAACACGAAAGAACGAAGCGCCCGGAGAGACCGTGAGAGCGGCTCGAAGGAAGTGTCCGTTCCTTGAGAACTCAACAGCGTGCCAAAAGTCAACGCCAGATATGTTGACATCC
>NZ_JBHUWW010000075.1:0-43520 GCF_042669755.1 Kitasatospora sp. NPDC057223
GGCCCCGTGACCGACGGGGCCCGGGGGCGCCTCCGCCCCTCGACGGCGCGCACCGCTCCGGACGCCCGCGATGATCGCCCCTTGCGCCGGGCGGCCGCTCCGGGAGAGGCTTCGGTGGAACGGACGGCGGGGGAGGGGTGACAGTGCGGCTGCGAGTGGCGAGACCGGTACCGGGCCCCGTGGATCCGCGTCGCGCGCCCGGCGCGCGCTGTCCGGCCTGACCGCCCCCGTACGGGCGTGGCGTCGACGCCGCCCGCGGGCACCCCTTGCGTACGGTGTTGCACACCGGCTGCCGTCACTGCGACGCGCCCGCCGGTGGGGCACCGCAGCTGTGCCAACTCCTCCGTATCGCTGGGAAGGAGGCCGCGATGGCGGTCTACGAATCGGTCACCGACGCCATCGGGCAGACGCCCCTGTTCCGGCTCACCCGCCTCGGGGAGGGAATCGCCGCACCGGTGTACGCGAAGGCGGAGTTCCTGAACATCGGCGGGAGCGTGAAGGACCGTGCCGCCCGCTCGATGATCCTGGCGGCGGAGCGCGACGGCCACCTGCGGCCGGGCGGCACGATCATCGAGGCGACCTCCGGGAACACCGGCATCGGACTGACCATCGTCGGCCGGCAGCGCGGCTACCGGGTGATCGCCTGTGTCTCGGACCGCTCCGCGCCGGAGAAGTCGGACATCCTGCGGGCCTACGGCGCCGAGGTCGTGCTCGCACCGACGACCCTTCCGGCGGAGCACCCGGACCACCTGTTCAACGTGGTCCGGCGGCTGACCGAGGAGATCCCCGGCGCCTGGCTCGCGAACCAGTACGACAACCCGGCCAACCCCGAGGCGCACGTGCACACCACCGGCCCGGAGATCTGGGAGCAGACCGGCGGCCGGATCACCCACTTCGTCGCGGGAGTCGGCACCGGCGGCACCATCAGCGGCACCGGCGGCTACCTCAAGAAGGTCTCCGGTTCGGCCGTCACCGTGGTGGGCGCCGACCCGGAGGCGTCGACCTACGGCGGCGGGGACGGCAGCCCGTGGTTCGTCGAGAGCATCGGCCACTTCGTCCACCCGGAGACCGTCGAGGACCTCTGGCCGGAGTCCTACCACCGGGACGTGGTGGACGCCTTCGAGCGGATCCCCGACCGGGAGTCGCTGCTCACCGCCCGGCGTCTCGCCCGCGAGGAGGGGCTGCTGGCCGGCCCGTCCTCGGGCACGGCCGTGGCGGCGGCCCTGCGGGTGGCCCGCCGGCTCGGCCCGGACGACCTCGTCGTCGTCCTGCTGCCCGACTCCGGCCGCTCCTACCTCTCCAAGCTGTTCAACGACGACTGGATGCGCGCCTGGGGCTTCCTGGAGGAGCCGCGCACCCCGCAGGACGACGAGCCGACCGTGCGCACCGTCCTGCGCACGCACCAGCTGGTCACCGTGCCCTCCGACGCCTCCCTCGCCGACGCCCTGGCCGTGCTGCGCACCGCGCCCGGCGGTGTCGCCCCGGTGGTCGTCGCCCGCCCGGCCCGCCCGTACGGCGTCGTGGCCGGCGAGATCGTCGGTTCGCTCTCCGCGGCCGCCGTGGAGAGCGCGATCGCCGCCGGCCGGGCCCGCCCGGGCGATCCCGTCACCGGCGAACTCGCCGCGCCGCTGCCGACGGTGGGCGTCGGGCAGCCGCTGTCCTCCGCGCACGGGGCGCTGGGCACCGAGCACGACGCCGCCCTGGTCCTGCTCGACGGCCGGGCGGTCTCCCTCGTCCACCGCGCGGAGCTGGACCCTGCCGCCGCAGGCGGCGGCCGCTGACGCCGGGCGGCGTCACTCGTCGGGCGTCACTCGTCCGGCGCTGCGAGGAACTCCAGGACGAGGCGGTCGAGTTCGGCGGCACCGGTGAACGGCAGTGCGTGGTGCGAGACGTCCGGGAGGACGGCTGTCCGGGCGTGCGGCAGGGCCTGCCGTGCCGCCGCCTCCACCCGGCGGCTGTCGTGCGCCCGGCTTTCGCCGGCGAGCAGCACCAGCGTGGGTACGGCCGACTCCCGCAGCAGCCGGGCGGCCGGGCGCCGGCCGATGACCACCGTGCCGCGCGGGAGCGCGGCACCCAGCGCGTACACCTCCAGCCAGCCCGGATCGACGGCGGCCGCGCTCCCACCGGTCTCCCAGCGGAGGAAGGCGCGGGCCCGCGCGGCGCTCGGGCGCAGCAGCACCGGCAGCGCGCGCAGCAGGTACCCGGCCCGGAAGCCGGCGAAGCACTGGGTGGGGTCGAGCAGGACGAGCCTGCGTACGCGCCGCGGTGCGTGCAGGGCGTAGGTGAGCGCCGTCCAGGCGCCGTAGGAGTGCCCGCAGAGGTCGGTGCGGTCCAGCTGCAGGCCGTCGAGGACGCCGCTGAGCCAGTCGTGCAGGTCGGCGACGGAGCGCGGGGGCCGCTCGCCGGGCCGGCTGCGGCCGGGTTCGCCGATCCGGTCGACGGCGTAGACGCGCCGGGTGCGGCCGAGTTCGGCGACGTTGGCGAACCAGACGGCGGCGGTGGCGCCGCCTCCGTGCAGCAGCACCAGGGGTTCGCCGTCGGCGGGGCCGCAGGCGGTGACCCGGGTGGTGCCGTGGGGCGAGACCAGGTCGATGCGTTCGACGGGCAGGGGCCAGCGGTCGACCAGGGCGTCGTACGCGGCGAGGAATCGGGCCGGCTCTTCGGTCATGGAACGCCCCCGGGATTCAGGTTGCCCAGCAAGTATCTCGTTCAACGAGATACTATGCCCGCCGAAGCGGATCGTGGAAAGGTGCGGCGGTATGGACGAGGCGGATCCCGGTCTCCAGGCGGTGCACCAGTTGCGCGCGATCACCGTCGAACTCGACCTGATGGGAGCTGAGTTCGCTCAGCAGAACGGCTTGCACCCGACCGACCTGCGGGCGCTGGTCCGTCTGCTGGACGCGGCGCGCGCGGGCACCCCCGCCACGCCCGGGTGGCTCGGCGGGCAGCTCGGCCTGAACTCCGCCGGCACCACGGCCGTGCTCGACCGGCTGGAGAAGCTCGGCCAGGTGCGGCGGGTGCGCGACACCCGGGACCGGCGCCGGGTGCTGCTGGAGGTCACCGAGCAGGCCGTCGCGCTCGGCCGGTCGTTCTTCGGCCCGCTGATCGGCGACGTCGTCACCGAACTGGGCACCTACTCCGATGCCGAGCTGGCGACCGTCCGGCGCTTCCTCGGCGAGGTGGGCCGGGCGGTCGCGGCGCGCCGCGCCCTCCGTCGCGGCGCAGGAGCGTGAGACCGCGCAGGCCTGTGGCAGAACCTGACGGGCGGTGCGGCCCGGTCAGTGGATCCCGGAGTCCGGGTTGGCCTCGTCCCAGGCGTGGCGGGAGCCGGCGATGGCCGCGCGGTGTTCGGCCGACCACTCGGTGAGCGCCCGCAGCAGGTGGGTGAGGCTGTGCCCCATGGCGGTCAGCTCGTAGTCGACCTGCGGCGGCACGGTGGCGTGGACGGTGCGGGTGACCAGGCCGTCCCGCTCCAGCCGGCGGACGGTCAGCGTCAGCATGCGCTGCGAGATGCCGTGCACCGCCCGCTGCAGCTCGCGGAACCGCCTGACGCCCTGGGCGAGTTCGACCACGACCAGGACGGACCACTTGTCGCCGATCCGGTCCAGGACGTCGCGGATACCGCAGTCGTCCTCGTAGCCCTCCGCGCCGCAGGCGGTGACGACGGGTCCGGTGACGACCGGTCCGGTGGTTACCGCGGTGTGCCCCACTGACATCGATGTGCCTCCTTACGCCGGGTGCCCAGGTTACCGAAGATGGTGCCAGTTACCGGAAAGAACCACCTGGAGGTCCATCATGCTTCTCGTCACCGGCGCCGGCGGCGGCCTGTCCCGCCTCGTCCTCGCCCGGCTGGCCGGCCGCGCCGACCTGGTCGCGGGCTCGCGCGACCCGGAGCGGGCCACGGCCGGTCCCGGCGCGCGCCGGGTCGACTTCGACGACCCGGCCTCGCTGCCGGCCGCCTTCGCCGGGGTGAGCACGCTGCTGCTGGTCTCGGCCGGCTACGGCGAGGACGACGTGGTGACCGCCCGTCACGGCGCGGCGATCGCGGCGGCGGAGCAGGCCGGCGTGCGGCACATCGTCTACACCAGCCTCACCGCGGCCGGCGACCACCTGGCGTACGCGGCGGCCCACCGCTGGACGGAGCGCAGGCTGCGGGAGTCCACCACCCGGTGGACCGTCCTGCGCAACGGCCTGTACGCCGAGCTGCTGGGTTTCCTGGCGGCTCCCGGCGCGGACGGCCGGATCACCGCCCCGCTGGGCACGGGCGGCCTCGCCGCCGTCGCGCGGACCGACCTCGCGGACGTCGCGGCGAAGGTCGCCGCGGAGGTGGCGGACGGCGTCACCCGGCATACCGGGCGGACGTACGAGCTGGTCGGCGACCGCGCGATCGGCGGAGCCGACCTGGCCCGCGCGCTCACCGCCGCGGGCATCGGCGAGGTGCGCTACGAACCGGGCACACTGGCCGGGGCCCGGGCGGACTTCGCGGCGTCCGGCGCGCAGGCGTTCCAGGTCCCCATGCTGGTGAGCACGTACGCCGCCGTCGCCGCGGGATTCCTCGACGGGGCGGGCGGCGACCTGGCGGGCCTGCTCGGACGCCCGGCGGCGTCCGCCCTGGACGTCATCGTGCGGGACGCGGTCGCCACCCGGGGGTGACGAGGCGCCGTCCTACGGAGCGTCCGCCGGGTCGGCGACGCTCACCGGGACGTCCGGGGCGCGGAACCACGAGCCCTGGACGGCCCACTGGACGGTCATCAGCACCGCGCCGATCAGCAGCGCCCCGATGCCGATCACCGTCACGCCGCCGGTCTCGCCGAACAGCGGCAGGTCGATCGTGGTGGTGCCGTAGTCCGGCTGGGCGTAGACGTCGAAGGCCGCGTAGCAGAAGAAGTAGAGCAGCATCAGCCCGCCGAGCGCCGGGAAGAGGCCCTTGAACACGAAGTCCTTCGCACTGCGGGTGAGCACCCGGCGGTAGTACCAGACACAGGCGAAGCCGGTGAGGCCGTAGTAGAACGCGATGCCCAGGCCCACCGACGCGATCGAGTCGGACAGCACGTTGTCGCTGATCAGCGTCAGCAGCACGTAGAACGCGATGGAGGCGATGCCCATGCCGACGGTCGACCAGGTCGGGGTGAGGTGCCTGGGGTGCACCCGGGCGAACTGGCGCGGGATCGCCTTGTGCGCGGCCATCGAGAAGGTGGTGCGGGCGGTCGGCAGGATGGTGGTCTGGGTGGAGGCGGCGGAGGAGGTCAGCACCATGAAGATCAGCAGTTTGGTGAGGAACCAGCCCACGCCCTGGTCGCCGAAGACGGCGCCGCCCAGCCCCGAGAGCACGTCCCCCTCGTTGTCCGGGTTGCCGAGCCCGATGCCGTCGGTGCCGACGCCCGCGAAGGCCTGCGCGGAGGTCGAGACCAGCGCGTAGATGGCGAGCAGCAGCACGGTGGAGATCACCGCCGCACGCCCCGGCGTGCGGGCGCTGTCGGCGGTCTCCTCGTTGACCGACACGGCGGTGTCCCAGCCCCAGTAGATGAAGACGGCGGCGAGGATGCCGGCGGTGAAGGCCCCGGTGGAGGTGACGCTGAACGGGTTGAACCAGGAGCCCGAGACGTGGAGCGCGGTGGCGGGGGGATTCGACCCGTACACCTTCACCAGTGCGGTGACCGAGAGGACCACGAGCATCACGACCTCGATGGTCAGCAGCCAGCGCTGGAGCGCGGCCGAGATCTCGATGCCGATGTAGCAGATGGCGGTCATCACGATGATCCAGGCGACGCCGGCCAGCGTGGTCCAGGTCTTGTTCTCCGCCAGCGAGTCGAGCCCGAACAGGCGGAAGCCGTAGATGCCGGCGATCTGGGCCAGGTTGGCCATCACGATGATGTCCGCGACGACGATGCCCCAGCCGCCCATCCACCCCGTCCGCGGGCCGAAGGCGCGGGCGGCCCAGGTGAAGGTGGTGCCGCAGTCCGGGTCGGAGGCGTTGAGCTCCTTGTAGGCGTAGGCGATCAGCAGCATCGGGACGAAGCCGAGGATGGTGATGATCGGTGCCTGGAGGCCCACTCCGGCCACGATGATGCCGAGCGTGGCGGCGAGGCTGTAGGCCGGTGCGGTGGAGGCCAGGCCGATCGCCACCGAGGAGACGAGGCCGAGGGCGCCGCCCTTGAGGCCCTTCTCACCCGCTCCCGAGCCGGTGACGAGGGGCGCTGCCGGGGGGCTGGGCCTGCCGGCGGGAGTGGACACGATCCCCACCTTCTTCACTCGTCGGGATCCCCGCGGAGCGCAGGGCTGGGCGGGGCGCCAGGATGTGGCAGGGGACGCTCCGACCGCGCTGCGCGCGGCGTCGCGTCCGTGCTGCGGCCCCGGCGGGCGGGACGAGGAGTCGGGCGCACCGGCGCCCCACAAGTTTCCCACCAGCACGCCGAAGGCTGCCAGAGCCAGGCGCGGGAGTGCGCCATCCACCGCCCGAAAGCGCCGGGCCTCACCCGGACGGACGCGCTTGGAGCGCATTCGGCCGACCTGGATAGCAGGGCGGAGCGGGCGGTCACAGACTCGGAGACCGGGGGTGTACTCGAGTCTGAGAGGCGTTCCAGTGAAGCCAGCCCTGTCCCGCATCGCCATCGCCGCCACGGCGGCAACCCTGACGTTCGCCCTCGCCTCCTGCGGCAGTGCGAAGCAGTCCACCGGATCTTCCTCGGGCGGTGGCGCCTCGGGCAGCGCCGGGGGTGCGATCAAGATCGGGCTGCTGCTGCCCGAGACCAAGACCACGCGCTACGAGCAGTTCGACCGTCCGCTGCTGGAGCAGAAGATCAAGGCGATCGCGCCGAACGCGCAGATCGACTACTACAACGCCAACCAGGACGCGACCACCCAGCAGACCCAGGTGGACACCGCCCTCACCAAGGGCAACCAGGTCCTGATCCTGGACGCGGTGGACGCCAAGTCGATCCAGTCCTCGGTGCAGAAGGCCCACGACGCGGGCGTGAAGGTGGTGGCGTACGACCGGCTGGCCCAGGGCCCGGTCGACGCGTACGTCTCGTTCGACAACCACAAGGTCGGTGAGCTGCAGGGCACCGCGCTGGTCGAGGCGGTCGGGGACAAGGCCTCGGCCGGCAAGATCATCATGATCAACGGCTCGCCGACCGACCCGAACGCCGCCGAGTTCAAGGCGGGCGCGCACGCCGCCATGGACGGCAAGCTCACCATCGGCAAGGAGTACGACACCCCGAACTGGGACCCGAACAACGCCAACCAGGAGGCCGCCGCCGCGATCACCGCGCTCGGCGCGCAGAACGTGGTCGGCGTCTACTCCGCCAACGACGGCATGGCGGCCGGTATCGCCACCGCCCTGAAGGCCGCCAACCTGTCCGTCCCGCTCACCGGCCAGGACGCCCAGCTGGACGCGGTGCAGCGGATCCTCGTCAACACCCAGACGATGTCGATCTACAAGCCGTACAAGCCGGAGGCCGAGGCGGCCGCCGTCATCGCGGTCGCGCTCGCCCAGGGCCAGGGCGTGCCCAGCGCCTCGGCGACGGCGACGTCCACCAGCGGCAGCGGCCACAAGGTGCCCTCGGTGCTGATCACCCCGATCGTCCTGGTCAAGGACAACATCAAGAGCACCGTGGTCGCCGACGGCCTCTACACCGTCGCGCAGATCTGCACCCCCGACTACGCCGCGGCCTGCACGGAGGTCGGCCTCACCTGACCGGGCCCCGGCCGGCCCCGCCCGGCCGGCGCAGGTCGTACGACAACAGGCGCGCGGTGCGAGACAAGGGAGTTGGTACCAGTGGCAGGTGAGCCCGTACTCGCGTTGCGCGGGGTCTCCAAACGGTTCGGCGCCGTGCAGGCGCTCACCGAGGTCGAGCTGGAGGTGTGTCCGGGGGAGGTGGTCGCCCTGGTGGGTGACAACGGCGCGGGCAAGTCCACGCTGGTCAAGACCATCGCCGGGGTGAACCAGCCGGACGAGGGGGTGATCGAGTGGGAGCACCGGCCGGTGTCCATCAACCGGCCGCAGGACGCCCAGCACCTCGGCATCGCGACCGTCTACCAGGACCTCGCGCTCTGCGACAACCTGGACGTGGTCGGCAACCTCTTCCTCGGCCGGGAGCTCCGGCGCTTCGCCGTGCTCGACGAAGTCGGTATGGAGAAGAAGTCCCGGGAGCTGCTCAGCACCCTGTCGATCCGCATCCCCAGCGTGCGGATCCCGATCGCCTCGCTCTCCGGCGGCCAGCGCCAGACCGTCGCGATCGCCCGCGCGCTGATCGGCGAACCCAAGGTCGTGATCCTCGACGAGCCCACCGCGGCGCTCGGCGTCGAGCAGACGGCGCAGGTCCTCGACCTGGTCGAGCGGCTCCGCGACCGCGGCCTCGGCGTCATCCTGATCAGCCACAACATGGCCGACGTGATGGCCGTGGCCGACCGGGTCGCGGTGCTGCGCCTGGGGCGCAACAACGGTTTCTTCGACCGCCGCTACACCACCAAGGAAGAGATCATCTCCGCCATCACCGGCGCCACGGACAACGCCGTGACCCGCCGTCAGGCCCGTGGCACGGAGGGTCAACAGTGACCGACGACAACAACCCGAACCCGGGCGGCGACGGCGAGTTCCACCGAAAGCCGCTGCCCGAGGACAGCATGCCCAAGGGCGGCGTGAACGCCGCCGTCCCGGTCGCGCCGGGAGCGGCGCCCGTCATCGACCCCCGCCTGATCGTCCGGGAACAGGGCGTGACCGGCTACCTCGGCGAGTTCAAACGACGGATCACCAGCGGCGAACTCGGCTCGCTGCCGGTGGTACTGGCCCTGATCATCATCTGGGCCGTCTTCGGCAGCCTGAACAGCACCTTCCTCTCCGCCCAGAACCTGTCGAACCTCTCCCAGCAGATCGTCGGCACCGGCATGATCGCCATCGGCGTCGTGTTCGTCCTGCTGCTCGGCGAGATCGACCTCTCGGTCGGCTCGGTCAGCGGACTCTGCGCGGCCATCTTCGCCGTCATGAACGTCACGCACGGCGTCAACCAGTGGGTCGCGCTGCTCTCCGCCATCGTCGGCGGCGCGCTCGTCGGCCTCATCCAGGGCCTCTTCTTCGCCAAGGTGGGCGTGCCGGCCTTCGTCGTCACCCTCGCCGGCAACCTGGCCTGGAACGGCCTGATGCTGCAGATCCTGGGCTCCTCCGGCACCGTCAACCTCTCCGGGAAGGACATCGTCTCCCGGCTGTACACCACGATCTACAGTCAGACCATCGCCGCCTACCTCGTCGCAGCGGTGGCCGTCCTGCTCTTCCTCGCCTCCAACGTGTTCGACGCCAGGCGCCGCAAGGCGGCCGGGGTGCCGTTCCGGCCACCGGCCGACATCGCGCTGCGCACGGTGGCACTCGCCGTCGTCGCCTTCGTGGTGGCCTACACGCTCAACCAGTACAAGGGCCTGCCGCTGGCGCTGCTGATCTTCCTGATCTTCCTGGTGGTGCTGGACTTCGTGCTGCGGCGCACCACCTACGGCCGGCAGATCTTCGCGCTCGGCGGGAACATCGAGGGCGCCCGCCGGGCCGGCATCAACGTCTCGTGGATCCGGATCTCGGTCTTCATGATCTGCTCCACGATGGCCGCGGTCGGCGGCCTGTTCCTCGCCGCCCAGATCCAGTCCGCCAGCCAGACCTCCGGCAGTGGCAACCTGCTGATGAACTGCATCGCCGCCGCCGTCATCGGCGGCACCAGCCTCTTCGGCGGACGCGGCAAGACCTGGTCCGCCCTGCTCGGTGCACTGGTGATCGGCTCGATCCAGTCCGGCATGAACATCATGGGCGTGAGCAACGCCATCCAGTTCATGATCACCGGCGCGGTGCTGCTCGCCGCGGTCGTCGTCGACTCGCTCTCCCGGCGCACCCAGAAGGCGGCCGGCCGCGCCTGACGCCGACCCGGGGGCCGACGGCTGCGGCCGTCGGCCCCCGGGGCGTGTGCGGGGCGGTCCGCCGTCCGCCCCCGAACGGCTACTCGCCGAGGACGACGACGCGGCCGGTGCTGCGGCCGTCGGCGACCAGCTGGACCCCGCCCGCCGCGTCGGCGAGCGGCAGCCTGGCACTCACCAGCGGGCGGACGACGCCCTGCTCGGCGAGCTTGGACAGCTCCTCGTGGGCGGCCCGGACGGCCTGCGGGTCGAGGGTGTTGTAGAGGCCCCAGTGCAGCCCGAGGATGCTGTAGTTCTTCACCAGCGCGTGGTTGAGGGCGGGCGCGGGGATCTGGCCGGCGGCGAAACCCACCACCACGATGCGGCCCTCGAAGGCGACGCACTTGGTGGAGCCGGTGTAGGCGTCGCCGCCGACCGGGTCGAACACGACGTCCGCACCGCGCCCGGCCGTGGCCTCCTTGACGGCGGCGACGAAGTCCCCGGCCGTCCGGTCGACCACCAGGTCCGCGCCGAGCCGCCGGGCCACCGCCGCCTTGTCGGCGCCGCCGACCACCCCGATCACCCGGGCGCCGGCCGCCTTCCCGAGCTGGACGGCCGCGCTGCCGACCCCGCCCGCCGCCGCGTGCACCAGCAGCGTCTCGCCGGGGCGCAGCACGGCCCGGCGGTGCAGGGCGAACCAGGCGGTCTGGTAGCCGATGTGCAGGGCCGCCGCCTCGGCGTCGTCCAGCGCGTCCGGCGCGCGGAACACCGCCGACGCCTCCAGCAGGGCGTACTCGGCGAACGCGCCACCCGGCAGCACCGGGTTGCCGATCACCCGCTCGCCCACCGCCCGGCCGTCCACGCCGTCGCCGAGGCCCTCGACCACGCCGCAGAGTTCGACGCCGGGCGTGAACGGCAGCGGCGGGCGGACCTGGTAGTGGCCGCGCACCATCAGCGCGTCCGGGAAGTTCACCGCGGCGGCCCGGACCCGTACGAGCACCTGGCCCGGTCCGGGCTCCGGCTGCGGCAGTCCGTCGCGCAGCCGCATCACCTCGGCGGGCTCACCGAGTTCGTCGACCTGCCAGGCCCTCATGCGCCACCGTCCTTCTCCAGTCCGCGCTGCAGCTTGTTCATTCCGGCGATCCAGCGGTCCGGGTCGGTCGCGCGGACGGCGTAGTAGTCGGCGACCTCGGGGTGCGGCAGGATCAGGAACCGCTCCTCGCGCAGCCCGGCGAGCACTGCCTCGGCGACCTCCCCGGCCTCGATCGCGCCCGGTGCGAGCAGGAGTTCGCCCATCCGGCCGGCCGAGGTGAGCATGTCGGTGCGCACCCCCTGCGGGCAGACGGCGTGCACCCGCAGGCCACGGTGCCGGTAGGTGGCGGACAGCCACTCGGCGAACGCGTACGCACCGTGCTTGGACACCGCGTACGGCGCGGAGCCGAGGCTGGTGAGCAGCCCGGCGGCGGAGACCGTGGCGACGAACCGGCCGCTGCCGCGCTCCAGCCAGCGGGGGAGCAGCAGGTCGGCGGCCCGGACGTGCGCCAGCACGTTGACCTCCCAGGCGAGCGCCCAGGCGGCGGCCGGCGCGTCGGCGCCGCCGCCGGGGGCGACGCCGGCGTTGGCGCACCACACGTCGATCTCGCCGAGCGCCGCGCGGGCCTGCGCCACCAGCGCGGCCAGGCCCTGCTCGCTCGCGGCGTCGCCCGGTACGGCGGTGCCTGCGCACTCCTCGGCGACGGCCTTCGCGGCGTCCGCGTCGAGGTCGTTGACGACCACCCGGGCGCCCGCGGCGGCGAAGGCCCGGGCCATCGCGGCGCCGATGCCGCGGCCGGCCCCGGTGACCACCACGCCCTGCCCGGCGAGGTCGTCCACGGGGCTCACAGGCCGCCGCCGAGGGTGACGCCGCCGTCGACGACCAGGGTCTGCCCGGTGATCCAGGCGGCGTCGGCGGACAGCAGGAAGGCGACGGCGCCCGCGACGTCCTCGGGCATCCCGAGCCGGCCGAGCGGGTAGGCGGCGGCGACCTGCTCCTCGCGGCCCTCGTACAGCGCCTCGGCGAACTTCGTCTTCACCACGGCGGGCGCGACGGCGTTGACCCGGATGCCGGGGCCGAGTTCGGCGGCCAGCTCCACGGTCAGGCGCATCAGCGCGGCCTTGCTGACGCCGTACATGCCGATGCCCCGGGAGGCCCGGATACCCGCGATCGAGGCGACGTTGACCACCGAGCCGCCGTGCTCGCCCATCCAGGCGGCGTGGGCACGGCGGGTCCAGGCGAGCGGGGCGAGCACGTTGACCGCGAGGATCTTCGCCGCGATGCCCTCCTCGGTGTCGAGCACCGGGCCGTATGCCGGGTTGATGCCGGTGTTGTTGACCAGGTGGTCGAGCCGTCCGAAGGCCTCGACGGTGCGGGCGACGGCCTCCTCCTGGTGGGCGGGGTCGTCGGCCTTGCCGGCCACGGCGATGGCGACCTCGGGCCCGCCGAGGTCCTGTACGGCCTCGGCGAGAGCCTCGGCGCCCCGGGCGGTGATGCAGACCTTGGCGCCCCGGGCGACCAGCTCCCGTGCGATGCCGAGGCCGATGCCGCGGCTGGCTCCGGTGACGACGGCCACCTGGCCCTTGAACGAGTGCACCACTGGGGGTCCTTTCGCGTCCGGCGGGCCGGGGGGTTTCGGCGCCCGCAGGGGTCGTTGCGGTGTGGAACAGGAGTGACTAAGCGCTTGCTTAGCATGGTGTCGGTGCGGGACGCTGTCAACAGTCCCGGTGGCTCGTGGGTGGGCCGCCGGTTCGCACGACCGTTCTGGGAGGATGGCGCCATGACCAGCACGCCGATCGCCGACCTCTGGACCACGCTGCCCGGCGGGGCCAACGCCCGCCCCGAGGCCGCGTACCGGCTGTTGGAGGCCGCCGTCGAGGCGTTCGCCGAGCGGGGCTACCACGCCACCACGACCCGCGACATCGCCACCGCCGCGGGGATGAGCCCCGCCGCGCTCTACATCCACTACCCGTCCAAGGCGGCGCTGCTCGCCGAGATCAGCCGGGGCGGCCACGCCGCCACCCTGGCACTCGTGCGCAAGGCCGCCGGCGGCGGCACCGACCCGGTCGCCCGGATGCGCCGCCTGGTCGAGGACTTCACCCGCTGGCACGCCCGGGGCAGCACGGTGGGCCGGGTCGTCAACTACGAACTGCACGCCCTGCGGCCGGAGGACTACGCGGTGGTGGCGGGCCTGCGGCTGGACATCGAGCGGGCGGTGAGCGAGATCATCGCCGACGGGCTCGCGGCCGGGGTCTTCGAGGTCGCGGAGGTGAAGACCGCCGCGCGCGCGGTCACCTCGCTGGGGATCGACGTGTCCCGCTGGTACACCGACCGCAGCAGCGAGTCACCGGAGGAGCTCGGCCGCCGCTACGGCGAGCTGGTGCTGCGGATGCTGGGCGCGCGGATCTGACCCCGGCCCCGGCGCCGCCGGGGCGACCGGCCTGCGGGTGACCACCCACTTCCAGGTACGTACTTGATCAGACCGCGGCCGGGGCCGAGTCTGGTGGAGGCGCGCCAAGCCCTCCGACCGACACCGATCCGACCTCCAGATGACGCCGGCCCCAGGCGTCCAGCAGCTCCAGCGCCTCGAAGAGCGACCGGCCCTTCGAGGTCAGGGAGTACTCGACCCTGGGCGGCACCTCCTCGAAGGCCTCGCGGTGGACGACCCCGTCCGCCTCCAGCTCGCGCAGCTGCTGGGTCAGCACCTTCTCGCTGATCCCCGGCAGCAGCCGTCTCGCCTCGCCGAAGCGGCGCGGGCCGTCTGCGAGCGTCCAGAGGATGAAGGTCTTCCACTTGCCCTCGATGACGTCCACCGCCGCGCCGACCCCGCAGACGTGTGAGTTCCGCTGCACGTTTCGACTCCTCGGCTCCGCGGCGGACCGTCGGCTGATCCCCAGTCACTCAACGGGAGTACCTGATGAGCCGTTCCCCTGCCCTTTCGCCCGCCGCCCCCACTGCCCCTGCGCCTTCCCTTTCGGGCACGCTTTCGTCCGTCACCGTGCTCGGCCTCGGCCCGATGGGCCGGGCGCTGGCCGCCGCCCTCCTGCGGGCGGGCCGTCCGACGACGGTCTGGAACCGGACGCCCGGAAAGGCCGCCGAGCTGGTCGCCCGGGGCGCCGTGCTCGCCGCCACGGCCGCCGAGGCGGTGGCGGCGAGCCCGCTCACCCTCGTCTGCGTCCTGGACTACGACGCCGTGCACGCCGTCGTCGGCCCGGCCGCCGAGGCCCTGCGGGGCCGGACGCTGGTCAACCTCACCGCGGGCTCGCCCGCCCGGGCCCGCGCGGCGGCGCTCCGGGCCGCCGAGCTCGGCATCGACTACCTCGACGGCGCGATCATGGTGCCGGTCGCCGCGATCGGCGGGCCCGCGGCCCTCGTCCTCTACAGCGGGCCGCAGGCCGTCTACGAGGCGCACCGGGGGGCACTGGCCCAGCTGGGCGGTACGGCCGTCCACCTGGGGGCCGATCCCGGCCGGGCGGCCGGCCACGAGGTGGCGCTGCTCGACATCTTCTGGACGGCGATGAGCGGCATCGTGCACGGTTTCGCGCTGGCCGCCGCCGAGGGCGTCACCGCCCCGGACCTCCTCCCGTACGCCCGGGGGATCGGCGGCCTGCTGCCCGGCATCATCGACGGGTTCGCCGGGCAGATCGCCGCCGGGCGGTACCCGGGCGAGGACTCCAGCCTGCTCTCGGCCGCCACCGCGATGGCCCACGTCCTCGACGCCGCGGCCCAGCACGGGCTGGACACCGGTGTGCTGACGGCCGCTCACGCCCTGGCCCGGCGTGCGGTGGACGCGGGCCACGGGGGAGACGGCTTCGCCCGCCTGGCCGAGGTGATCGGCGAGCGGGCGGCGTAGCCGGGGCCGGCGGCTGCCGGCCCCGGCCCGGGGTCAGCCGTTGGCGAGTGCCTGGACGCGGTCGTAGGCGCCGTTGAAGTAGTTCTGGTCGCCCGGCAGGGTGCCGGAGTCGGAGTACTGCCAGATGGTCTGGTAGCTCCAGCCGGCCGGCAGGGTGCCGACGGCGCTCGCGTAGCGGGCCACCCAGAGCGGGTTGGTGGCGCCGAAGCCGGCGTTGTTGCCGGTGCAGGTGGTCCACCAGTCGGTGGTGGTGTAGATGGTCGGATAGCGGCCCGTCCGGGTGTGGACGGTGTTGCTGAAGTCGCGGATCCAGCTGACCATCGCACTCTGGCCGAGGCCGTAGCAGGTGGCCCCGTACGGGTTGTACTCGATGTCGAGCGCGGGCGGGAGAGTGCGGCCGTCGCGGGACCAGCCGCCGCCGTGGCCGACGAACCAGTTGGCCTGGGCCGCGCCGGAGGAGACGTTCGGGAGCGCGAAGTGGTAGGCGCCGCGGATCAGTCCGGCGTTGTAGGAGCCGTTGTACTGCTGCGCGAAGTACGGGTTCGTGTAGGTGGTGCCCTCGGTCGCCTTGACGTAGGAGAACCGGGCGCCGTTCGCCGCCGCGGTGGTCCAGTTGACGTTGCCCTGGTAGCTGGAGACGTCCATGCCCCTGGTCTGGGCGGCCAGTGGGTGGGTGTCCGGGAGGCCCGACCTGCCCTCGTGCGCCGCGACGGTGGATCCGGCGAAGTCCTGCTCGGGGTGGAGCGGCGGTCCGGGCCGGGCGGCCTGGGCGGGGGCGGCGGCGGCACCCGTCAGGAGGGCGCCGGCCGCGAGTGCGGTGGCGGCGAGGCGGGCGGCGCGGGAAGTGCTGTGCATGAACACTCCTCTGGTCCTGCGGGCAGGATGCCGGGCGGGATCCGGGCATGGCGGGGTACGCCCCGCGCGGGCCCGCCCGGTCGGCTGGTTCGAGAGTAGCCATGTACCCGCCAGATCGTGAGGCTTCTGCCGACACTGCCGAACGATCGTCACGACCGGCCGCCCGGCCCCGTGACGTCCGAGGCCGCGAGCGGTCTACGGGCGTAGGCCGCGGCCGTGTTCGCGGTGCTGCTCACGGCCCTGCCCACGGCCCCGCAGGATCCTGCTCGCGGCCCCGGTCCGGTGCCGGGGAGGCCTCGCCGTTCGGCTCAGGCCCTGGCCAGTTCCTGCAGCCGGTCGTACGGACCGTTGAAGTAGTCCTGGTCCCCCGGCAGGGCGCCCGAGTCCGCGTACTGCCAGATGGTCTGGAAACTCCAGCCGGCCGGCAGGGCGCCGACGCTGCTCGCGTAGCGGGCCACCCAGAGCGGGTTGGTGGTGCCGAAGCCGGCGTTGTTGCCGGTGCAGGTGGTCCACCACGCGGTGGTGGTGTAGATGGCCGGGTAGCGCCCCGTCCGGTCGTGCACGGTGTCGCTGAACTCCCTGATCCAGTCGACCATCGCGCTCTGGCTCAGGCCGTAGCAGGACGCGCCGTACGGGTTGTACTCGATGTCCAGTGCGGGCGGCAGGGTGAGGCCGTCGGGTGTCCAGCCGCCGCCGTGGTCGACGAACCAGTTCGCCTGAGCGGTGCCGCCGGAGGTGTTCGGCAGGGCGAAGTGGTAGGCGCCACGGATCACGCCGGCCTCGAACGAGCCGCCGCTCTGCGACCAGAAGTACGGATTGGTGTAGGTCGTCCCCTCGGTGGCCTTCAGGTAGGCGAACCGGGCCCCGTTGGACACGGCCGCACCCCAGTCGACGTCGCCCTGGTAGGCGGAGACGTCCATGCCCTGGACCTGGGCGCCGCGCGGGCGGTGGCCGCCCATGCCCGACCTGCCCTCGTGGACGGCGACGGTCGAACCCGCGTAGTCCAGCTCCGGGTGCGGGATGATCGGCAGCGGCCGGGTCGTCCGCGCCTGCGCCGGCGCGACGGCGCAGGCGAGCAGCGCGGCGGCGGCGAGGGCGGTGGCGGTCGCCCGGCGCAGGCGCCGTGGGCGCGCGGGGCGGGCGGCCGGTGGTTCGGTGGTGGTTGCGCGGGCGGCACGGGACGTGCGGCGCATGAACACTCCTCTGGGGGGCAGGGGCCACGCGTCGTGCGCGCGGCCGGCTCGAAAGTGAGCTGGGAACGTTCCCGCCGGGAGCGCGAGGTACCCGGGGGCCCACCTGAACGGCGGCGAGGTACGCCCGCCCGGCGCAGTGGCCGCCGGCGGGCCGGCCCGGGTCCGCCCTGCTCAGGGCGCTGCCCCTGGCCCCGGCCGGGCCTGTGGCACGATGCCGGGAGGGGCGTGCCACCGCCGGCCCGAACGCGACGACGAGAGGACCGCAGTGTCCGTGGAACCCCAGCACCCCGACGACCGCACCGCCTACCGGGCGGCCACCGCGGCCGACGTCCCGGCGGTGGTCGAGCTGGTCGAGTCCGCCTACCGCGGTGACGCGAGCCGGGCCGGCTGGACCACCGAGGCCGACCTGCTCGACGGCCGGCGCACCGACGAGGCCCACGTCGCCGAGGTGATCGGCCAGCCGGACGGCGTCCTGCTGGTGGCCGAGCGGGGCGGCGAGATCCTCGCCTGCTGCCAGCTCGAACACCGGGGCGACCGCGCCTACTTCGGGATGTTCTCGGTCCGCCCCGGGCTGCAGGGCGGCGGGATCGGCCGCAGTGTGCTCGCCGAGGCGGAGCGCGTCGCCCGCGAGGAGTGGGGGGTCGGCGCGCTGGAGATGACGGTGATCGAGCAGCGGACCGACCTGATCGCCTGGTACGAGCGACGGGGATTCCACCGGACGGGCGTCCACTCGCCGTTCCCCTACGGCGACGGGCGATTCGGCATTCCGCGCCGGCCGGACCTGCGCTTCGAGACGCTGACGAAGACCCTCTGAACCCTTCCCCACCTGGTGACCGTCCGTCAAATCCGGTCGTGCGGGGGCGACCGGCATTCATGGGACGTTCATGAATGGTCTAGGCCAATATGAGATGGTGGGCGGGCAACGGCTCAGATCCGTCCATGCCCAGGGGGGCCACGTCCGCATGCCCGTTCACCATGGCACCGCCATGCCCGCGACCGACTCCGGCCGGGACACCGCACTCCGCACCGCGCTCGACACCGTGCCCCGCGGGGCACCCGGCACCACCGGCGGGGGGCCGTCCGTCCGGCTGCCCGCCCCGCCCGACGACCAGGAGCTCTACTGGTACTTCGGCCCGCAGCGACGCTGGGTCCCGCTGCTCGCGACCCTCTCGTACGCCGGCGCCACCGCGACCCTCGGCCTCTTCGCCCTCGGCCACCCGCTGCTCTGGCCCTTCCTGCTGCTGCTCGTGCTCAACGCCGCCACCTGGGCCCTCTCGCTGGGCGACGGCCAGCGCCAGCGCCGCTACACCCGCGACTCGCACGAACTCCTGCTGCGCGCCCGGACCGCACACCACCCGGGCGTCGACATCCTGCTGCCCACCTGCGGTGAACCCCTCACCGTGCTCGACAACGCCTACCGCCACACCGCCGCCGTCCGCTGGCCCGGCGCGCTCGCCGTCCTCGTGCTCGACGACGCCGACCGCCCGGAGGTGCGCCTGCTCGCCGAGTCCTACGGGTTCCGGTACCTGACCAGGCCCGACCGGGGCCGGTTCAAGAAGGCCGGCAACCTCAACCACGGCCTCGCGGCCGGCGAGGGCGACATCGTCGCCGTCCTCGACGCGGACTTCTGCCCCCGCGCCGACTTCCTGCACCACCTGGTGCCCTACCTGGACGCCCCCGACGTCGGCATCGTGCAGAGCCCGCAGTGCTTCGACACCGACGCCTCGATGTCCTGGCTGGAGCGCGCGGCCGGCGCCACCCAGGAGATCTTCTACCGCTGGATCCAGCCCTCCCGCGACGCCCAGGACGGTACCGTCTGCTGCGGTACCAACGCGCTCTACCGGCGCAGCGCCCTGGAGCGCACCGGCGGCTTCGCCGAGTACGACCACAGTGAGGACCTCTACACCGGCCTCGCCCTCGCCCGGCAGGGCTTCAGCACCCGCTACGTGCCGGTACTGGTCGCCAAGGGCATGTCGCCCACCGGCCTGCCCGCCTTCATCAGCCAGCAGTACCGCTGGTGCCTCGGCTCGCTCGCCCTGCTGCGCGATCCCGCGTTCCGGAGCGGTCCGCTGCCGCGCTCCGCCCGGCTCTGCTTCTGGAACGGCATCCTCGGCTACCTCAGCAGCGCCGTGAACGTCTTCGCGGTCCCGCTGCCCGCCCTCATCATGCTGTTCTTCGCCCCCGGCCAGATCGCCCCCTGGCAGATCCTGCCGTTCCTCCCGCCGCTCTGGGTCACCCTCGTCCTGCTGCCCGCCGCCTCGCGCACCCGCTGGCGCTTCGAGGTCACCAGGGTCCAACTCCTGGGCGGGCTCTGCCACGTGGTCGCCCTCGCGCACGCGCTGCGCCGCCGCAGCGCCGACTGGGTGCCCACCGGCGCGGTCTCCGGCAGCACCGCCCTGGCCCGGACGGTCGCCCGGATCGGCGTCGGCTGGCTCAGCCTCTGCCTGCTCGCCGCCGCCGTCGGCCTCGGCCGGGCCGTCGCCGCCCACGGCTGGCAGCCGTACTGGGCACTGGCCGGCCTGCTCGGCCTCACCGCGTACACCGTGGTGCCGCTGATCCGCGCCCTGCGGCCGCTCGTCCGGGCCACCGGCGCCGACAGCGGCGAGGTCGCCGCTCCCGCCCGCCGGCCCGCCGGGAGCAGCTTCGGCCGGCCGGAGGCCGTCGCCGTCAGCGCCGTCCTCACGCTCGGTGGCCTGCTCGCCTCCGGCTGGGCCAACCCGCTCTTCTGACAACACAGTTCACCTCTCCGCTTCCCTGCGCGTCGCCCCACCGGCGCGGCCCACGCCGCCAGGCCCCCCACGGCCCGGGCGGCCGTCCGACCGCTGCCAGCCCTGCAAGGAGCACCGCCGTGTCCACGGCCGTACCACCCAGCCCTGCCCGCACTCCAGCCCGCACGCCCGCCGGCACCGCCGTCCGCACCGAGGGCGCGACACCGGCCCCGGCGCCGGCCTTCCGGCCCGACATCGAGGGCCTGCGCGGCGTCGCCGTGCTCGCCGTCCTCGGCTTCCACGCCGCGATACCGCGACTGACCGGCGGATACGTCGGCGTCGACGTCTTCTTCGTCATCTCCGGCTTCCTGATCACCGGCCTCCTCCTCTCCCGGGACATCGGCCTGCTCGACTTCGCCGCCCGCCGGGCCCGGCGGATCCTCCCCGCCGCCGCCGTCGTACTGGTCGCCACCGCCCTCGCCGGCGGCCTGCTGCTCGACCCGCTGCGCGGCACCGACCTGGCCCGCGACCTGCTGGCCGCCGCCGGCCAGTACGCCAACTGGCGCTTCGTCGGCGAGCAGACCGACTACCTCGCCGCCGGGCGGGACCCGAGCGCCGTCCAGCACTTCTGGTCACTCGGCGTGGAGAACCAGTTCTACCTCCTGTGGGGCGTCCTGCTGCTCGGCCTCGGCCGCCTGCTGCCGCGCCACCGACCCCTGGTGGCCGGGCTGGTCGCGGCGGCCGTCGGCGCCGGCTCGCTGGCGCTCTGCCTGCGCTGGACGGCGCAGTCCGCAGCACTCGGCTACTTCTCCACCGCGACCCGGCTCTGGGAGTTCGCCGTCGGCGCGGCCGTCGCACTCGCCGCGAAGCGGCTGGCCGGCCGCCGCGGATCGGCGCTGACCACCGGGGCGCTGCGCGTCCTGGGCTGGGCCGGCGGCGCCGCCGTGCTGACCGCCGTCCTGCGCTACGACCGGAGCACGCCCTTCCCCGGCGCCGCCGCGCTGCTCCCCGTCCTGGGAGCGGCGGCCGTCCTGCTCGCCGCCTCGCACGGACGCCCGCCCGGCGTGCTCGACTCGGGCCGCCTGCTCGCCACCCGCCCGCTGCGGGCGGCCGGACGCCTCTCGTACAGCTGGTACCTCTGGCACTGGCCCGTCCTGACGATCGCCCAGGCCAGGTACGGCCCGCTGCCGTGGACGACCGCGCTGGCCCTGACCGCCGCCGCCGCGCTGCCGGCCTGGCTGACCGGGCGCCTGGTGGAGAACCCGCTGCGCCGCGGCTCCGCGGCGCCCCGCCGGGGCCTGGCGATCGCCGCCGCCGCACTGACCATCCCGCTGATCGCCGGGCTGACGCTCGGCGGCGGCACCGTCCGCGCCCTGGGCAGTGCCGAGGCGGGCGTCACCCCGGCCGGCGCACCGGCCGGCCCCGAGCTGCTGGCCCCCGGCAGCCGGGTGCTGACGCTGACGCCCTCGCTCGCCCGGGCCAGGACGGACTTCCCGCCCGGCCGGGACTGCGAGATCCCGCTCGCCGCGGAGAACAGCCCGCGCTGCCTGTTCGGCGACCAGGAGAGCCGCGACCGGGTCGTCCTGATCGGCGACTCGCACGCCGGCCAGTGGATCGCCGGGCTGCTGCCACTGGTCGAGCACCGGCACTGGGCCCTGGAGGTGCTGGTCAAGCCGGGCTGCCCGCTGCCGGGTCTGACCGTCCGCAACGACGTCCTCGGCCGTGTCTACACCGAGTGCGACCGCTGGCGGGAGAACACCCTGGCCCGGATCGCGGCCGGCCCGGCGCCCCGCCTGATCGTGATGGCGGGCCTCAACCGCTACGGCGGCCAGGAGGAGCGGTCCGAGGGCTGGGTCCGCACGCTGGACGCGCTGCGCGCGGTGGGAGCACCGCTCGCCTACCTGGCCGACACCCCGATGCCCGGCAAGGACATCCCGACCTGCCTGGCCGCCTCCGACGGGCGCTCCGACGCCTGCTTCTTCCCCCGCGCGTCCGCCTTCGAGCCGGACCCGCTGACCGACGGCGGCCTCGCCGACCGGTACGGCGTGCGGGTGCTGGACCTCGGGCCGCTGCTCTGCCCCGGCACCGGCCCGGACTGCCCGGCCGTCCTGGACGGCGTACTGCTCTACCGGGACAGCGGGCACATCACGAACACCCTGGCGACGGTCCTGGCACCCAGGCTGGAGTACGGGCTGGCGCCGAGCCTGCGGAAGTAGCCGCCCACCGCAGGCGCCCGGCACTGGCGGCCGCTGCCTCAGCCGTGGACGCGGTGGCAGAGGTCGGACTCCGTGGAGCCGGCCGACCACTGGCCGAGCCGCTCGGCCCGTTCGCAGAGCGAGCCGGCGGTCAGCGGCGGGCCGGCCTCCTCGGCCGGTGCCGGTGCCGGTGCGGGTGCGGGCGGCCGGGCCGGAGCAGGTGCGGGAGTCCGGGCCGGCCGGGGGCGGGTCTTCTGCTGCTGCGGCCGGTGCTCCTGCGCCTCCTGCTCCTCGTCGGGGCCGGCTTCGTCGGGGCCGGCCGCCGCCTCGGCCGGGGCCGCCGTGGGCGCCGCCGGCGCTGCCGGTGCGGGTTCCGGCAGCGGGGCCGGGGTGGGCGTCGGCGACTGCAGCCAGGGTGGTGGCGGCAGGCTGTCCAGACTCGGCCAGGCCTGGCCGGGGCCGGGCGCGGGGGAGGGCAGCGCCTCGTGCGCGGGTGCGGTCCGGCCACCGCCGGCTCCCGGGCCGCACATCACCAGGGCGGCCGCCATCACCACCAGCAGCCCCGTGGCGGGCAGCGCCACCGGCCACCGCCGCCGGGGCCGCGCATCCGGCTCGGGCTCCGGCCCGTCCTGCTCCTGCGGTTGCCCGTTCATCGCCTCGTCCTCCCGTACGGGCCCGCGCGGCCCCTCGGACTGTTCAACGAGCGCGACGCGAACCGGACATGACCTGGCGCCAAGTGGTCGCAACCGGCCCGTACCCGGACGGCGGCCGGTCGGCGCCCGGTGCTTGCGGTGGTGATCGCCGCGCTGCCACACTCCGCGCGTGGCCGGGACCAGCGCCGGCCGGGGAGGGGAACGGACATGAGGATCGTCAGACCGGGGCCGGTGTCCGGCCGCAGCTGGACGCCGGTCACCGTCGTCAACGCCGGGCTCGCCTTCGCACTGGAACTGGGGCTGCTCGCCGCGCTCGGCTACTGGGGCGCGTGCACCGGCGCCGGCCCGGCCGTCAGCGTCCTGTCGGCGATCGCCGCACCGGCCCTCGCGGCCACCGTGTGGGGGCTGTTCCTCGCGGCCGGCGGCCCGAGGTTCCCGCTGCCGGTGGCCGGCGAGATCGCGCTCAAGCTGGCCGTGCTCGGTACCGGCGCCCTCGCGCTGTACGCGGCGGGGCACCCGGCGCCGGGCGTGGTCTTCGGCGGGCTCGCCCTGCTCAGCGTGGCGGTGGAGTACACCGAGCGGTGAGTCCGGTGCCGGCTTCCGGCCTTCTTGCCGGATCAGCAAGAAGGTTTGCCGGGCCCCGGCCGGCAGACGGAAGATCGAACCGGGCCGCCGTCCGGAACGCGTCGGAGGCCCGGCCGACCGACCGCTGTGAAAGGACACCGCCATGACCGCGAGCACCACCTCGGACGCGAAGTTCTGGGACGACCGCTACCGCGAGAGCGAGCGGATCTGGAGCGGCAACCCCAACTCCGGCCTGGTCGGCGAGGTCACCGGCCTGGCGCCCGGCACCGCGTTGGACCTGGGCTGCGGCGAGGGCGGCGACGCGATCTGGCTCGCCCGCCAGGGCTGGCGGGTCACCGCCACCGACATCTCCCGGGTCGCCCTCGACCGTGCGGCCGGGCACGCGGAGCAGGCGGGCGTCGGCGAGCGCATCGACTGGCAGCAGCACGACCTCGGGGTGTCCTTCCCCGCCGGCAGCTTCGACCTGGTGTCCGCCGCGTTCCTGCACTCCTTCGGCGACCTGCCGCGCGAGCAGATCCTGCGCGACGCCGCCGCGGCCGTCGCCCCCGGCGGGGTGCTCCTGATCGTCGGCCACGCGGCCAAGCCCTCCTGGGGCGACGGGCACCCGCACCACGACGTGCACCTCCCGTCGGCGGCCGAGGTGCTCGCGAGCCTCGAACTCGCCGAGGGCGGGTGGGAGGTGCTGGTCAGCGAGGAGTACGAGCGGAGCCAGCCCGCCCCCGACGGGCAGCCCGGCACCCGCGTCGACAACACCGTCAAGGTCCGCCGCCTCGCCGTCGGCTGACCGCCGCACCCGCCCCCGGGCCGCCCGGGCGGCACCGGCCCGCAGCCGCCCCGGACCGGCTTGCTAGTCTGCACGCGGACGGTCGGCCCGGAGCCGCCGGCCCGGAGCCGCGCGGCGCCCCACGACGGCCCGCCCGCGGCGCAGACGCGACGGACCCGTCAGTGCGCCCCTCCGGCAGGCCCGCCGCCGTCCGGCCCAGTCCCGCCGCGCACCCAGGAGCAGTCCGCGATGAGCACGTCCACCCTCCCCCTCCCCGACGGCCCCCTGCTGCGCACCCGGGAGGTGGACGTCGTCCGGGACGGCCGGTACCTGCTGCGGGGAATCAACCTGACCATCGAGCCCGGTGAGCACTGGGCGCTGCTCGGCGCCAACGGCGCGGGCAAGAGCACCCTGCTCGGCCTGCTCGGCGCGGTCTCCCACCCCACCAGGGGCGAGGTCGACGTGCTCGGCCGCCGGCTCGGCCGGGTCGACATCAGGGGCCTGCGCGCCCACCTCGGGCACGTCAACCCGCGCCACCCGCTGCGCTCGCCGCTGACCGTCCGGGAGGTTGTGCTCACCGGTCTGACCAACAGCATCGAGCCCGACCTGCGGAGGGAGCCGACCGCGGCCGAGCTGGCCCGTGCCGACCGGGTGATCGACACCCTCGGCATGGCGGCGGTCGCCGGGGCCACCTGGCCGAACCTCTCGCAGGGTGAGCGCGGGCGGGCCCTGATCGCCCGCGCACTGATGCCCAGCCCGCGCCTGCTGCTGCTCGACGAGCCCGCCACCGGGCTGGACCTGACGGCCCGTGAGCAGCTGCTCGACAGCCTCGACCTGCTGCGCCACCAGCACCCCGAGCTGGCCAGCGTGCTGGTGACGCACCACTTGGAGGAGCTGCCGGAGAGCACCACGCACGCGCTGCTGCTGCGTGACGGCGAGTGCATCGCGGCCGGCAAGGTCGACGACGTGGTGACCACCGAGCTGATCAGCGCCTGCTTCGGGCACCCGATCAGGATCGCCCGCCACGACGGCCGGTGGACGGCGCGGGCGGCGGCCCGCCGGGTGCCGACGGGCGAACGGGGCGGGCAGCGGGCGCTCTGACGGAGCGGGTACGGAGGGGGCGTGTCCGCAGCGGCGGGCGCGCCCCCTCGGCGTGTCGCGCCGCAGGTGGGGCGGGGGGCGGTGTAGACGGGAAAATCAGAAATCCCTAAGGTATGCCTTAGCTAAGTGGGTGGGGGGCCGGTTCCGCCGGTTCCACCACCTGTGCCTTGCCCTGCCCTCGTACACCTGCCTTCCCGTGGAGCCCTCATGTCCGCCCGTCGTTCGACCGCAGCCACGCTGCTCACTCTCGCTGTCGCGGCCGCCGCGCTGGCCGGCTGCTCGCAGAAGAAGGACGACAAGGCCTCCGCGGACGCCGTCAAGGTCACCGCCTCCGACAGCGCCTGCGAGCTGTCGAAGACCAGCTTCCCGGCCGGCCACGTCAGCATCGAGGTGCAGAACAAGGGCTCCAAGGCCACCGAGGTCTACGTCTACGCCCCCGGCGACAAGATCGTCACCGAGCGCGAGAACATCGGCCCCGGCACCAAGGCCACCATCGCCGCCGAGATCAAGGCCGGCGAGTACGAGGTCGCCTGCAAGCCGGGCATGGTCGGCGACGGCATCCGCCAGAAGATCACCGTGACCGGCGACGGCGCCGCGGCCAAGAACGACCCGCGGCTCGACGCGGCCGTGGCCTCCTACCGCAAGTACGCCCAGGAGCAGGCCGACGCGACCATCCCCGTGGTCGAGCAGTTCGCCGCCGCCATCAAGGCCGGCGACGCCGAGAAGGCCAAGGCGCTGTTCGCCCCGTCCCGGATCGGCTGGGAGCGCACCGAGCCGGTCGCCGAGAGCTTCGGTGACATCGACCCGAAGACGGACGTCCGCGAGGACGGCCTGGAGCCCGGCCAGGAGTGGACCGGCTGGCACAAGCTGGAGAAGTCCCTGTGGGCCGACAACACGATCGGTGACGCGGAGAAGAAGCTCGCCGACCAGCTCGTCACCGACCTGAAGGACTGGCAGGGCAAGGTCGGCACCGCCGACATCACCGCCACCAGCATGGCGAACGGCGCCAAGGAGCTGCTCGACGAGGTCGCGACCGGCAAGGTCACCGGCGAGGAGGACCGCTACAGCCACACCGACCTGTCCGACTTCGCGGGCAACGTCGAGGGCGCCAAGTACGCGTACGAGCTGCTCAAGCCCGTCGCCGCCGAGAAGGACACGGAGCTGGCGAAGACGCTGGACACCGAGTTCGCCGACCTGCAGGCCCTGCTCGCCAAGTACAAGCAGGGTGACGTCTACGTCTCCTACGACAAGGTGACCGACGCCGAGCGCAAGACCTTCTCCGACGCGGTGAACGCGCTGGCCGAGCCGCTCTCCAAGCTCGCCGCCGCCGTCGTCGTCCAGTAGGACCGGCAGCTCCCGGACGTTCGCCAGCCCCGCACCACCCACCCTCCAGCACACCGCCGTGGCGGCCCCAGTGGCCGCCACGGCATCCGTGAGTCAGCACACAGAAGGGCCCCGATCCATGGACGCCGACAGCGCTCAGCCGACCCAGCAGCCGACCGGGCAGCCGACCGACCAGCCGTCCGCGCAGGACGGCGGGGGCAAGGCCCCGCTGAGCCGGCGCGCCGTCATCGGCTGGGCGGGCGCGGGCGTGGCGATCGGCGCGGCCGCGATGGGATCGGTCGCGGCCGCCACCATGGAGGAGAAGGGCGACCCCGCCCCCGCCGCGGGCGCCGGCGCTGACATCCCGTTCTACGGCGACCACCAGTCCGGCATCGCCACCCCGGTGCAGGACCGCCTGCACTTCGCCGCGTTCGACGTCTCCACCACCGACCGCGACGCGCTGGTGAAGATGCTCAAGGAGTGGACGAAGGCGGCCGCCGCGATGACCGGCGGCCGCGAGGTCGGCACCGGCGCGGCCAGCGGCCTGCCCGAGGCACCGCCGGACGACACCGGTGAGGCCCTCGGCCTGCCGGCCTCCCGACTCACCCTCACCGTCGGCTTCGGCCCCACCCTGTTCGAGAAGGACGGCGTGGACCGCTTCGGTCTGAAGGCCAAGCGCCCCGAGGGCCTGATCGACCTGCCGAAGTTCCCGCACGACAACCTGGACCCGGCCCGCAGCGGCGGCGACATCTGCGTGCAGGCCTGCGCGGACGACCCGCAGGTCGCCGTGCACGCGATCCGCAACCTGGCCCGGATCGGCATGGGCGTGGTCAGCGTCCGCTGGTCGCAGCTCGGCTTCGGCAAGACCTCCTCCACCACGCCGGACGCGCAGACCCCGCGCAACCTGATGGGCTTCAAGGACGGCACCCACAACATCGCGGGCACCGACGCGGCCGCCCTGGCGGACCACGTGTGGGCCGCTCCCGGCGACGGTCCGGAGTGGATGACCGGCGGCTCGTACCTGGTGGCCCGCCGGATCCGGATGCACATCGAGACCTGGGACCGCACCCCGCTGAAGGAGCAGGAGGACATCTTCGGCCGCAACAAGGGCGAGGGCGCTCCGTACGGCAAGCAGAAGGAGCGCGACACCCCGGACCTCAAGGCGATGCCGGCGGACTCCCACGTCCGTCTCGCCCACCCGGACTCCAACAACGGCCTGATGATCCTGCGCCGCGGTTTCTCCTTCACCGACGGCACCGACGGCCTCGGCCGGCTCGACGCGGGCCTGTTCTTCCTCGCCTACCAGCGCGACACCCGCAAGGCGTTCGTCCCGCTCCAGCAGCGCCTCGCGGGCAGTGACGCGCTCAACGAGTACATCCAGCACGTCGGCTCCGCCCACTTCGCCTGCCCGGCGGGCGTCCGCAAGCCCGGCGAGTGGTGGGGCCAGGCCCTGTTCGGCTGAACAGCGTCCGGCCCTCCCCGCCCGTACCACCTCCCCACCCCACAGGAGCACCCCGTGTTCGGCAACTACCTGATCGGTCTGCGTGAAGGCCTCGAAGCGAGCCTCGTCGTCTGCATCCTGATCGCCTACCTGGTCAAGACCGGCCGACGGGACAGGCTCGCTCCGGTCTGGACGGGGATCGCCGCCGCCGTGGTGCTGAGCATGGCGTTCGGCGCGGTGCTCCAGTTCGGCTCCACCCAGCTCACCTTCGAGGCCCAGGAGGCGCTCGGCGGCTCGCTGTCGATCATCGCCGTCGGCCTGGTGACCTGGATGGTCTTCTGGATGCGCCGCACCGCCCGGCACCTGAGGAGCGAACTGCACGGCAAGCTGGACGCGGCCATCGCGATGGGGACGTTCGCCCTGGTGACCACCGCCTTCCTGGCGGTGGGCCGGGAGGGCCTGGAGACCGCGCTGTTCATCTGGTCCGCCGTCCAGGCGACCGGTGACGGCTACAACCCGCTGATCGGCGCGACCCTGGGCCTGCTCACCTCGGTCGTCCTCGGCTGGCTCTTCTACCGCGGCGCGCTGAAGATCAACCTTGCCAAGTTCTTCACCTGGACGGGCGCCATGCTGGTGGTCGTCGCGGCCGGCGTGCTCGCCTACGGCGTGCACGACCTCCAGGAGGCCGGCTGGCTGCCCGGGCTGCACAACCAGGCCTTCGACATCAGCAGCACCATCCCGAAGGACAGCTGGTACGGCACGCTGCTCAAGGGCGTCTTCAACTTCCAGCCGGACCCGACCGTGTTCCAGGTCGTGGTGTGGGCGGCGTACCTGGTGCCGACGCTGGTGCTGTTCCTCGGACTCTTCACCCGGGGCACCGCCACGCCGGCCACGCCGGGCGCCGGTGCCCCCTCGGGCGCCCCGGGTGCGGGTTCCGCGAAGCCGACCGCCTGATCCGCGGCTTCGCCGCTCTGCCGCGAACGCCCTGCCCGCCCCGCCCGGACTGCTCCGGGCGGGGCGTTCCGCGTCCGGTGGATGCGGCGGGGTCAGGCCGCTGCCCCGGCCGGGGTGCCGTCGGCCCGGGCCTGCCGCGCGGCGACGCGTCGGCGGCGGGCGGGCAGGCCCGCCGTCGGGTTGGCCACCACCCAGGCCGCGCCCTTGCAGATCAGCTCCTTGTAGAGGGCGGCCGTACGGCCGGTCAGGGCGCCGTCCTTCGCCCGGTCGTCGGCGGTGACGAACTGGATCAGGCCCTCCTTGCGGCCGAGCGAGACGCACTGCTGGAAGTACCGGATCGGCACGCGGGGGACCTTCACGCCGGTGAGGCGGGCGGCGAGGGCGTCGGCGGCCTGCCAGGCCATCGGGATGCCCGAGGCGCAGGACATCCGCAGCGGCTTGTCGTTCGGGCCCATCGCCATCGCCGTGTCGCCCACGGCGTACACGTCCGGGTGGGAGACCGAGCGCATGGTGCTGTCGACGACGATCTGGCCGTGGTCGGTGAGCTCCAGGGTGGTGGCCCGGGCGATGGGGTTGACGGCGAAGCCGGTGGTCCAGACGGTGACGTCGGCGGGGATGCTCCGGCCGTCGCCGGTCGTCACGGCGTCCGCCGACACGGCGGTGACGGCGGCCTGTTCGTGGACCGTGATGCCGAGCCGGTCCGCCACCTTCCGCAGGTGGGCGCGGCCCCTGTCCGAGAGCCAGTCGCCGAAGGCGCCGCGGACGGCGAGTGCGACGCGGAGGTCCGGGCGGGCCTCGGCGATCTCGGTCGCGGCCTCCAGGCCGGTCAGGCCGCCACCGACCACGACCACGGGCCGGCCGGCGTCGAGGGCGGCCAGGCGGTCGCGCAGACGCAGGGCGCCCGCGCGGCCGGCGACCTGGTGGGCGTGGTCGGCGACACCGGGGACGCCCCCGTCGTTCCAACCGCTGCCGAGGGCGTGCACGAGGGTGTCGTACGCCAGTTCCTCCCGCCCGGTCCCGTTCGCGGCGGTGACCGTCACCGTCCGGCGGTCCACGTCCACGGCGGTGACCGCGGCGAGCCTCAGTTCCACGCCGGTGCCCGCGAACATCTCGCGCAGCGGCCGGGGCGTGAGGTCCTTGCCGGTGGCGAGCTGGTGCAGCCGGACGCGCTCGACGAAGTCGGGCTCGGGGTTGACGAGGGTGATGGCGACGTCCTCGCGGTGCAGCCGCTTGGCGAGGCGGCCGGCGGCGACGGCTCCGGTGTATCCGGCTCCGATGACGACGATGCGGTGCTGCATGGGCCTGCTCCTGTCTGCGAGGTTCCGCCGCTCTCTTACGCGGTTTCGCCCCCTGAACCGGACAGCCCGGCGATTCCTGACAGGATCGGGATGTGAAGCACGCCACACCGGGTCAGAGGATGTGGAGCGGGCTCCCGTGGTCCGCGGCGGCCCACTGCTCGGTCGCGCGGACGAGCTTGTCGGGGTTGACCTGGCTGCGCACCGCGGTGACACCGTCCGCGGTGACCTCCAGGCACGAGATCCCGACGACCCGGCCGTCCACGACCGCCACGATGGCGGGCCCGCCGTTCGCGGTCGTGGCGTAGATGCCGGGCGCGCCGCCGACGTAGGCCCGCTTGGCGTCGCCGGGCTTGAAGAGGCCGCGCAGGAACGTGGCGACCGCGAGCGCGCCCTCGAACGCCTTCGCGCGGGCCGGGACCTTCCCGCCGCCGTCGCCGACCGAGACGGCGTCCTGGGCGAGCAGGCGGACGAGGGGTTCGGTCCGGCCGCTGGTCGCGGCGACGAGGAACTCCTCGACGATCCTGCGGGCGGCGGCGTCGTCGACCTCGATCCGGGCCTTGCCGTCCGCGACGTGCTTCTTGGCCCGGTGGTAGGTCTGCTGGCTGGCGGCCTCGGTGATGTCCAGCAGTTCGGCGATGTCCCGGTGCGGGTAGTCGAAGGCCTCGCGGAGCACGTACACCGCCCGCTCGCCCGGTGACAGGCGCTCCAGCAGGACGAGGACGGCGTACGACACCGACTCGCGCTGCTCGGCGGTGTCGGCCGGGCCGAGCATGCGGTCCCCGGCGAGCAGCGGCTCGGGCAGCCACCGGCCGACGTAGGTCTCGCGCCGGGCGCGGGCCGAAGTGAGCTGGTTGAGGCAGTAGTTGGTGAGGACCTTGGTCAGCCAGGCCTCGGGCACCTCGATCCGGGCGACGTCGGCCGCCTGCCAGCGCAGGAACGTCTCCTGCACGGCGTCCTCCGCCTCGCTCGCCGAACCGAGCAGCCGGTAGCCGATGGCCTCCAGCCGGGGCCTGGCCGCCTCGAACCGGGCCACGTCACTCATGATCAGCGCCATGCCCGTGATGGTATCCGACCGGGGCCGGCGGCGACCCTGAGCGGATGCCGATGTCATGACGGTTCATCAGTTGTGTCACCGCTTCGTGCGATCCGCCGGTCGTCGCCACGGGCTGTGCCAGCATGACAGCCGAGCGCGGACGACGACCACTGCCGAGTCCCGGCGGCCGGCGTCAGTACCGCAGCCCGGACGGAGAGATGTTGATGCGAGGCAGTAACGCTGTGCTGGCGGCGCTCGGCCTGTCGGTGGCCCTGACGGTCACGGCCTGCGGCAGCAGCGGGACGGGTGCGGCGCCGACGGCTGCCGGGAGCGCGTCGACCCCGGCCGCCGGCGCCCCCGCCCCGGCGGCCGCACCGAGCACCTCCGCCCCGGCGGCCGCCGCGCCCACCGGCGCCCCGGCCCCGGCCCCGGCCGGACCCTCGCGGGTGCTCGGCAAGGCGGAGTTGCAGGCCGCCCTGGTCGCCACCGGCGACCTGAACGGCTACACCATGATGGAAATGCCGATGGAGATCGGCAAGGCCGTACTCAGCACCCGCCCGGCGGACTGCCAGCCGATCGAGGGCATCCGTACCGGGAAGATCAAGCCGGACCCGGCGGCCTACGTGATCACCGGCGCCGCCGCCGGGAGCTCGCCGACCGCCCTCACCCAGATCATGCTGGCCAGCATCGACGGAGACGGTGCGCACCAGGTGCTGGCCGCTCTGAAGAGCGCTCTCACCACCTGCACCGGCTACGAGGGCAGCATCCCCAAGCGGGGCACCGTCGCGGCGCTGCCCGCGCCGGCGCTCGGCGAGGAGGCGGTCTCCTACACCCTCACCTCGGACGGTCAGGCGCAGGAGCTGACCGTGGTGCGGCTGGGGAGCGTCGTCGCGGTGTTCTCGCCCAGCACCGTCCCCGGCGGCGGCCCGGCGAAGACGCCGCAGGAGCTCGTGGCCCGCCAGCTCGACAAGATCAGGACGACGGCCGGCTGACGCCTACGGGACTTCCCGGTGGCTCACTGGCACGGCCGCGCCCTTGCCGGCGGCCCGCTGCCGCTGGCGGGGCTCTCGGACGGCCCGGCGGCGTGCCCGAGCCGCCCGGAGGGGTCATCGGCTCCCGGCGAGCAGGCCCTCCAGGTCGAGTTCGCCCTCGCGGGTCTGCGCGCCGGCGGCGAGGGCGTCCTTGACCCGGCGGGTGGTCTCCGGGGTGAAGAAGACCTGCTGGATCAGCTCGTTCTCCACCAGCAGCCCCTCCGGTACCGGCAGGTGCGCGGCGTCCACCGCGGCCCTGGCGGCGGCGACGGCGGCTGCGGGGTAGGAGGCGATCCGCCGTGCGAGCCGTTCGACGAAGCCGTCGAGCTCGGCGGCGGGCAGCGCCCGGTTCACCCACCCGTAGCGCTCGGCGAGTTCGGCGTCGAAGCCGTCGGAGCCGAGGATGATCTCCAGGGCGCGGGCCCGGCCGGTGAGCCGGGGCAGGTACTGCGTCCCGCCGCCGCCGGGAATCATCCCGAGGCTGACCTCGGGGAGCCCGAGCCAGGCCCGCCCGGTGGCGGCGAAGCGCATGTCGAGGGCGAGCAGGAACTCGGCGCCGCCGCCGCGGGCCCGCCCGGCCAGCTTGCCGATGGTGACCTGCGGCAGCGTCCGGAACCGCTCGTGCAGAGCCTGGCCGGGGTTGGGGGTGTCCGTCCCGGCCTGGGCCAGCAGCTCCTGGAGGCCCGGGTCCAGGGCGAGCGACATGTCGCCGTGCGCGAGGAAGAAGTCCGGGTCGGCGCTCTCCAGCACGATCACCCGGACGTCCTCGTCGGTCCGGACGGCGGTGCTGAACCTGTCCAGGTCGGCGGCCACCTCCTGGTCGGCGAGGTTGACCGGGGGGTGGTCGATCGTCACGAGCGCGACTCCGTCGTCGACTCGGACGGTGAGCGTGCGGTAGCCGTCGTAGGGCATCCGGATTTCCCCTCTGGGTTTCTGATGAGAACTCAGACGGTAGCTGAGTTCCTGATCCGAACTCAAGGGCGGTAGGCTGCGGATGTGAAATGGACGTCGGTCGACCTCGGCAACTGCTCGGTGCTCCGCGCGCTCGGCGTCATCGGGAAGCCCTGGGCGATCGCCGTGCTCCGCGAAGTCTTCAACGACGTACGGCGGTTCGAGGACTTCCAGCAGCACCTCGGCGTGTCCCGCTCCGTCCTCAGCCGACGCCTGAACGAGCTGGTGGACGACGGCCTGCTCGACCGCACGCCCTACCGGGAGGACGGCGGGCGCGAGCGCTACGAGTACCGGCCGACCGAGAAGGCCTGGGGGCTCTATCCCGTCATGGTCGGTCTCATGCAGTGGGGCGACCGCTACCTCGCGGACGGCGACGGCCCGCCCGTGCACCTGGTCGACCGCAGAACGGGCCGGCCGGTCATCACCGCGCTCGTCACCGACGACTCCGACGTGTGCGCTCCGTCGGACATCGCGATGCTGCCCGGGCCCTCGCTCCGTACGCTGCCGGACGGCGGCTGAGGCGGGCGCTCCGTACCGCTCCGAAGGTCGTGCCGGCCTGCGTTCACCAGCCCACGTCCTGCTGATTGTTGAGGAGCGGTCAAAAGTTAACCTCCAGGGTCTACCCGCGTAAACCCCAACGGCTGCAAGCTGGTTGTCCACCCGGACGGTGCACTGGTCCGGGAGCTCCCGCCTGCCCGTCACCCCCCTGGAGTTCCGCATGCCCGAGATACGTTCGCTCCGCCGTGCCCTGATGGCCGCCGTCGGCGCCCTCCTGCTCGCCGTCACCACGCTGCTGACCGGCGCCGGCTCCGCCCAGGCCGCCCTGCCGACGCCCGTCTCGGGCGCGACCGCCCGCAGCTACCTGGCCGCCCTCACCGTCGCGGCGGAGGCCCACGCCGACACCTACGACCGGGCGCTCTTCCCGCACTGGATCACCATCTCCGGTACCTGTAACACCCGCGAGACCGTCCTCAAGCGCGACGGCAGCAACGTCGTCACCGACTCCGCCTGCGCCTCCGTCAGCGGCAACTGGACGTCCGCCTACGACAACGCGACCACCACCAGCGCCTCCAGCTTCGACATCGACCACCTCATCCCGCTGGCCGAGGCCTGGCGCTCCGGCGCCTGGGCCTGGACGACCGCGCAGCGCCAGGCGCTCGCCAACGACCTGACCCGCCCGCAGCTGATCGCCGTCTCCGCCAGCTCCAACCGCAGCAAGGGCGACCAGGACCCGGCCCACTGGCTGCCGCAGACCTCGTACCGCTGCGTCTACAGCCGCGCCTGGGTGCAGGTGAAGTACTACTACGGCCTGACCGTCGACAGTGCCGAGAAGAGCGCCCTCACCTCCCTCCTCGCGGGCTGCTGACCGCCCGCCGCAGGGCTCCGGCGGTGTCCGTGCCGGAGCCCTGCGGCGTCGGGTGTGCTCCCGGCCGACCGCCTACTCGACCGACACGCCCCACCGGGCCGCCAGGCCCGCCAGCCCGCCGCGCACCGGGGCCGGGGCGGCCGAGAACTGCCAGCCGCCGCCCGCCGCGCGGCGGATCGAGCCCACCCGCATCGCGCTGTCGGAGATCCCGTCCGTTCCGTCCGCCCAGCGGTCCTGGCCGGTGGCGGCGCTGCCCGGTGCGGCCGTCAGCGCCAGTCCGTGCACCTGGCCCAGCGGCAGGGCGGGCGGCGCCTCCTCCTCGGTGGAGACGGCGATCACCACCTCGTCGACCCCCGGTGCGAGGCGGGCCAGGTCGACGGTCAGCGCGGCGCCCCGGGCCGGCTCACCGGGCACCGAGTGGGTGGGGTGCAGGCGCACCGCGCCCTCCGGATCCTGCGGGTTGTTGAAGAAGACGAAGTGCTCGTCGCTCAGCACCCGGCCGGACGCGCAGAGGAACGCCGAGACGTCCAGCTCCACCGCATCCCCCGCCGCCGTCCGGCTCTGCCAGCTGACGTCCAGGCGGACCGTCCCGTCCGGGGTCGCGGCCGTCGCCCCGTCGGGCTTCGGGGCCGCCGGGCCGAGCCGGCCGCGCAGTCCCTGCTCGGCCAGCAGCTCCACCAGCTCCGGCCCGGTGACCAGGCTCAGCGGCTTGTTGCGGATGTAGTCGTAACTGCCCGGCCCGAAACCCGCCGTCGTCACCAGGATGCCCTTGATCGCGCCGTGGTGGCGCACCGTGCTGTCGAGGTCGCGGACGGCGGTGGGGGAGACCGTGGAGCGGTAGCGCTTGGCCTGGATGACGATCCGTCCGCCCGTCACCGGGTCGAGGTCCTCGGCGACCACGTCCACCCCGGCGTCGCCGCTGCGGGCCGTCGTCATCACCCGGTACCCGCGGGCCCGGAACAGCTCGGCGATCAGCTCCTCGAACTCGATCGGGTCCATCTCGAAGAGGTCCGGCTCGTCCTCGCCGCCCTGTCCGGCAAGGCTGCCGCCGACCGTCTCCGGCAGCCTGTCCGGCCGCACCTCGTCCAGCCGCTCGGGCCGGGCCGAGAGCCGCCCGCCGAGGCCCAACAGGCACTCGACGGCGGCCACCCGGTCCAGCGACAGGGCCGAGAACTCCGCCCGCGACACCGTCACCGTCAGCAGGAACCGCTCCGCCTCACGCCCGGTGGCCGGGTCGATGCCCCGCACGAAGCCGTTCAGCACCACCGAGGCCAGCAGCCCGTCGGCGTCCGCCCGGAACAGCTCGGTGATCACCCGCAGCGCGCTCTGCGCCAGCAACTCCCGGTACAGCGACTTGCGTTCGGTGGCCGGCCGGGCCACCTCCGCCTCCCGGTCGTCCGACTTCACGTACCGCACCCGGGCACTGGCCGGCACCACGTCCGCAGCCGGCAGCTCCCAGTTCACCACCAGTTCGCGGGTCGACGCCTCCCACGCGGCCACCAGGTTGTGCGGGAACCCCTCCGGCCAGCGCGCCGACGCGTACAGCACCGCCGTGAAGTACTCCTGCACGGCGTCCGCCTCACCGGACCGCAGGCGCTGCAGCAACTCCTGGGTACGCGCGGCGCGTTCGTCGTCCTGCCGACGGTGGTCGGCGACCCACGCCAGGTACTGCCCGTGGTACTCGGCGAGCTGGCGTTGGCGGTCGGCCTCGGCGGCCTGCGCCCGGTACCAGTCCTGCTCGAAGCGGGCCCGCGCCTGCGTCAGGTACTCCTCGTACTGGCGGCGGATCGCCGGATTGCGGGCCTGCACCGCGTCCGGCGGCTGCACGTGGTACTGCGCCTGGTCGGGCATCGGCACCGGCACGCCGAGCCGCCCCGGCTCGAACGGCGGCAGGCCCGCCGGTGCGAGCAGCGCGGCCGGCCGGAACGGCGGCTGCTCCAGCCCGGCCCGCAGGACGTCCCGCAACTCCGCCGCCCGGGCGTCCAGTTCCGCCGTCCGCCGGGCCGCCTCCGCCTCCCGGGACTGCTGGTACGCCCTCAGCGCCTCACGCTCGCCCCGGGCCGCCGTGCGCTGCGCCTCCCGGGCCTCGCGCTCCTGCCGACGCTGGTCGGCGGCCTGCGCCCGCCACTGGGCCTCCTCGCGGCGCTGCTGCTGCCGCTGCGCCTCCGCCCAGACCGCCAGCACTCCGCTGTTCCGCCGCCCCGCCACGTCCACCCCTTCGCTCCACGGCCGCCTGCGCCCCGTCCGGCCGCCCGGCCGCGGTGTGGCCGCGCGGCAACAATAGAACGTGGACGGGTGGATCACCCAAGTGGCCGCCGCAGCCGTGCCCGCCGACCCCGGTCGGAGCCCGGCGCGCCCGGCGTCGGGGGCAGGTCGGGACCTGGTCCGGACCCGGTCGGGGCCCGCTCGGGGACCGGTCGGGACCGGAACCTCAGGGTTCGCTCAAGACCGCCGCCGAGGCCGCCCGTCGTCTGCCAGCATGGCCACGCGCCGTCGGCACGACGCGTCGACCGGCACCACACAGGGGGGGCTTCATGGCAGCGAACGAGGACGCCGGACCACCGATGCTGCAGCCGTGCCCGAGCTGCGGCCGCACTGATCGGGTGGCCGGCGTTCCGGCCGTCTACCACGCAGGACGGGACAGCGTCAGGATCACGACTCCGGCCCGCTTCGACGACCCGGCGCAGACCGTCACCCGCTCGGTCACCACGTCGCTGTCCTCCGCCCTGGCACCGGCGCCGGCCGACCGGCCCTCGCAGCTCGGGGCTCTGGCCGCGGTCTTCCTGACAATTCTGTCCGTCGGCACCTTCGCCGGGGGTGCGGCAGCCGGCCACTGGTTCAGCGAGGACAGCACGCCGACGCCCTCCCGGGACCGCCCTTTCGGCAACTACCCCTTCGACACCAACCCGTTCGACCCCGCGCCGGTGACGGACGCACCGCAGTCCGTCTTCTCCTTCCTGGGGTGGATCTCCGCGCTCGCGCTCCTGACGGCGATCGTGCTGTTCGTCCGGGCCGCCCGGCGCGGGTCGGCGAGACGACGGCTCCTCGCGGGCCGGGCCACCGCCGAGCGGCTGTGGTCCCAGGGCTGGTACTGCGGGCGCTGCGCCACCGTCCACTTCCGCGCCGCGTCGGGCACGGTGCCCACGGCGCTCACCCTCCAGGAATTCCGGGCGGTGGTCTGGGAGGCCGGCGGCTACGGCCACCTGGCTCACGTGGTGTCCGGGGACGTGCGTCAGGACGGGTACGGCCCGGCCTGACGGAGCGGGGTCGGGCCCGGTCTGACGGACCGGGGCCGGGGCCGGGGCCGGTCGGGGCGGAGCGGGGTCGGGCCGGTCAGGCGTTGACCCCGGGCACGCCCTGGAACGGCTGCACACTGAGCTTGCCGCAGATGTTCAGCGTGTTGTTGTCGACGCCGCCGGTCACCTTGACCTGCTTGGGCTGGGTCTCGTCCGGCAGGATCACCTGGGCCCTGGACGCCGTCAACCCGCAGGTGCGCCGACCGGAGGCGGAGCCCTCGGTGTTCACGTCGCTGTACTCCAGGTTGGCATTGGCCAGTTGCTTCGGCTTGAGCGTGACGGCCGTCGCCGGGAACCCGGTGTCGCGGTCGGCGGTCAGCGGGGTGGGGGTCCGGCCGGAGTCGTCGGTGACCTGGATCCCCGGGAACCCGGTCAGCGTGCACGTCCGGGCGGAGGTGTTCACCACGTGGAGGGCGGCGTAGGCGGGCTGCTCGGCGTCCGCGAGCAGCTCCGGGCCGAGCAGGCTGATCTCCAGGTCGGCGGCGGTGCAGCGGGCGCCGGCCGGGGTGGCTGTGGTACCCGCTGCGGAGCCGCTCGGCCTGGCGGCGCCGGACGGGGCGGCGGCGGGTGCGGGCGAGGCCTTCCCCGTCGGGGTGATCCCGTCCGTGGGCACGATCCCGCCACCCGTCGTGGTGGCGGGCGTGGTCGCGGCGAGCGGCGGCGCGGACGCGGGCGGGGCTGCCGCACCCGCACCGCCGCCGCTGCCGCCGCAGGCGGTGAGGGCCAGCCCGGCGGCGACTGCGGCGGTGACGGCGAAAGTGACCTTGCGGACGTGCATGAGTTCTCCTCCCGGAGAATCCGGCGGGGCTCGGCGAGCCCCGGACGGTGATTCCGGAGCCTGGGACACGGGATCACGGCTGCCGGTTGCAGCCCGTCCCGTTCCCTGCCCGAAAGGGCAGCCCGCCGTGGCACCGCCGCCCACCGCCGCCCACCGACTACCGCAGGCTTCGCAGGTACTCCCGGTTCATCGCCGCGATGCTGGGGAGCGGGATGCCCTTGGGGCAGGCGGTGGCGCACTCGCCGGTGTTGGTGCAGCCGCCGAAGCCCTCGGCGTCCATGGCGGCGACCATCGACTGCACCCGGTTGGCACGTTCGGGCGCGCCCTGCGGCAGGATGTTGAGGTGGACCACCTTCGCCGAGGTGAAGAGCATCGCCGAGCCGTTCGGGCAGGCGGCCACGCAGGCGCCGCAGCCGATGCACTCGGCGTGCTCGAAGGCGGTGTCCGCCGCCTCCTTCGGGACGGGGGTGGCGTGCGCCTCGGGGGCACTGCCGGTGGGCGCGGTGATGTAGCCGCCGGAGCCGATGATCCGGTCGAAGGCGGTGCGGTCCACCACCAGGTCCTTGACCACGGGGAAGGCGGCGGCGCGCCACGGTTCGACATCGATGGTGTCGCCGTCCTGGAAGTGCCGCATGTGCAGTTGGCAGGTGGTGGTCCGTTCGGGGCCGTGGGCCTGGCCGTTGATGACCATGCCGCAGGCGCCGCAGATCCCCTCGCGGCAGTCGTGGTCGAAGGCGACGGGTGTGTCGCCGCGCAGGATCAGTTCCTCGTTGAGGGTGTCCAGCATCTCCAGGAAGGACATGTCGGGGCTGATGCCGGTGACCTGGTAGGTGGTCATCGAGCCGGCGGTGTCGGGGCCCGCCTGGCGCCAGATCCGCAGGGTGAGGTTCATGCGTAGCTCCGCTGGGTGGGGTGGACGTGCTCGAATTCCAGGTGTTCGCGGTGCAGCACGGGCGCGGTGCCCGTCCCGGTGAACTCCCAGGCGGCGGCGTAGGAGAACTCCTCGTCCTTGCGGGCCGCCTCGCCCTCCGGGGTGCGGCTCTCCTCGCGGAAGTGGCCGCCGCAGGACTCGGTGCGGTGCAGGGCGTCCAGGCACATGAGCTCGGCGAGTTCGAAGTAGTCGACGAGCCGGTTGGCCTTCTCCAGGGACTGGTTGAGTTCCAGGCCCGTCCCCGGCACCTTGATCCGGCGCCAGAACTCCTCGCGCAGCTGCGGGATCCGCTCCAGGGCCCGGCGCAGACCGGCTTCGTCACGGGCCATCCCGCACTCCTCCCAGAGGAGTTCGCCGAGTTCGCGGTGGAAGGAGTCGGGGGTGCGGTCGCCGTCCACCGCGAGGATCAGGTTCAGCCGGTCGGTGACGTCGGCGGTCGCCTCCTGGATCGCCGGGTGGTCCTCGGGCACGGGCTCAGCGCGGTGCCGGGCCAGGTAGTCGTTGAGGGTGGCCGGCAGGACGAAGTAGCCGTCGGCGAGACCCTGCATCAGCGCGCTGGCGCCGAGCCGGTTGGCGCCGTGGTCGGAGAAGTTGGCCTCGCCGATCGCGAACAGGCCCGGCAGGCTGGTCTGCAGGTCGTAGTCGACCCAGAGTCCGCCCATCGTGTAGTGGATCGCGGGGTAGATCCGCATCGGCACCCTGTACGGGTCCTCGGCGGTGATCCGCGCGTACATCTCGAACAGGTTGCCGTACTTCGCCTCGACCTGGTCGCGGCCGAGCCGGGCGATGGCGTCGGCGAAGTCCAGGTAGACGCCCTGCCCGCCGGGGCCGACGCCGCGTCCCTCGTCGCAGACGTTCTTGGCGGCCCGGGAGGCGATGTCGCGCGGCACCAGGTTGCCGAACGCGGGGTAGATCCGCTCCAGGTAGTAGTCCCGCTCCGGCTCGGGGATCTCGGCCGGCGGGCGGGTGTCGCCCTTGGCCTTCGGCACCCAGATCCGGCCGTCGTTGCGCAGCGACTCGCTCATCAGGGTCAGCTTCGACTGGTGGTCTCCGCTGCGCGGGATGCAGGTCGGGTGGATCTGGGTGAAGCACGGGTTGGCGAAGTACGCGCCGCGGCGGTGGGCCCGCCAGACGGCCGTCGCGTTGGAGTTCTTGGCGTTGGTGGAGAGGTAGAAGACGTTGCCGTAGCCGCCGCTGGCGAGCACCACGGCGTCCGCCAGGTAGGTCGAGATCTCTCCGGTGACCAGGTCACGGGCGATGATGCCGCGGGCCCGTCCGTCGATCACGACCAGGTCGAGCATCTCGGTGCGCGGGTGCATCTCCACGTTGCCGGCCGCGATCTGGCGCGAGAGCGCCTGGTAGGCGCCGAGCAGGAGCTGCTGGCCGGTCTGGCCGCGGGCGTAGAACGTCCGGGAGACCTGGACGCCGCCGAACGAGCGGGTGTCCAGCAGCCCGCCGTACTCGCGGGCGAACGGGACGCCCTGCGCGACGCACTGGTCGATGATCTCCACCGAGACCTGCGCGAGCCGGTGCACGTTGGACTCGCGCGCCCGGAAGTCGCCGCCCTTGACGGTGTCGTAGAACAGCCGGCGGATCGAGTCGCCGTCGTTGCGGTAGTTCTTCGCGGCGTTGATGCCGCCCTGCGCGGCGATCGAGTGCGCCCGGCGCGGCGAGTCCTGGAAGCAGAACTGCACCACGTGGTAGCCCTGTTCGGCCAGCGTGGCACCCGCCGCGCCGCCGGCCAGGCCGGTGCCGACCACGATCACGGTGTGCTTGCGACGGTTCGCCGGGTTGACCAGCTTGGCGTCGAACCGCCGCTGGTCCCAACGCTGTTCGATCGGCCCGGCGGGGGCCTTGGCGTCGGCGATCGGGGCGCCGACGCCGTAGTCCGAGAACGTGCTCTGGGTGCTCAACTCACCACTCCGGTCATGACGGCCACGGGTACGGACAGGAAGCCGGCGGTCAGGACGAGCGCCAGGCCGTTGGCGACGGCCTTCAACGCCTTGTCCCGGCGGGCGTTGTTGGCGCCGAGGGTCTGCGCGGCGCTCCAGAACCCGTGCCGGATGTGCAGCCCGAGGGCCAGCATCGCGAGGACGTAGATCCCGCCGCCGTACCAGGTCGAGAACGAGGCCACGATGTTCTGGTACGGGTGCCCCTCCTCGGCCAGCGGGTTCACGGTGAGGGTGGTCAGGTCGAGGATGTGCCAGACGATGAACAGGCCGAGGATGACCCCGCCCCAGCGCATCGTCCGGGTCGCGTAGCTCGCCCGCCGCCGCCGGTGGGCGTACTTGGCCGGCCGGGCGGCCAGGTCGCGCCGGCTCAGCTGGTAGGCGCAGACACCGTGCAGGACGGCGGCGGCCAGCAGGGCGAAGCGGGCGATCCAGAGGAACCAGCCGTGCCCGAGGAAGGGCTGCCCGAGGGTCCGCAGCCAGGCCGCGTACCCGTTGATGTCGTCGGGGCCGAAGAAGACCTTGAGGTTTCCGAGCATGTGGAAGACCAGGTAGAGCAGCATGGCCAGGCCGCTGACGGCCATGACCGCCTTCTTGCCGACGGTCGACCGCCACAGGGTCACCAAGGTGGACGAATGCCCCGTCCGAGTCGCCGATGTCATGGGCACCACCGTAGAAAGTCGCGGACGGTACGTCCAAGACATGCTGCGGCTCGCCACGATAGGACTGCTCTATGGTGGGAGGCGTGCAGCTCCAGCAACTCCGCTACTTCGTCGCGGTCGCCGACGCCCGCCACTTCACCCGGGCCGCCGACGCCGTGCACGTGGCCCAGCCCTCGCTCTCCCAGCAGATCCGTTCACTGGAGCGGGAGCTGGGCGCCGAACTGTTCCACCGCACGCGCGGCAACATCGCTCTCACCGACGCGGGCGACGCCCTGCTGCCGCTCGCCCGGCGCATCCTCGCCGACACCGAGAGCGCCCGGCTCGCCGTCCAGGAGACCGTCCAGCTGCGGCGCGGCAGAGTCCGGCTCGGCGCCCCGCCGAGCCTGTGCACCAGCCTGGTGCCGGACGTGCTGCGGGTGTTCCGCGACCGCTACCCGGAGGTCGCGCTGCTGGTCCGCGAGGGCGGCTCCCGCGATCTGGTGCGCAGCCTCGGCGCCGGAGAGCTGGACCTCGCGCTGATCATCACCCCGCAGCCCGAGGACGCCCCGGCGCTCGCCGTCACCGAGCTGCTGCACGAGGAACTCGTGCTGGTCTCGGCCGGCCCCCCGTCGCGTGGGCGGCGGGTGCGGGTCGAGGAGCTGCAGGGCCGGCCGCTGGTGATGTTCCGCGAGGGCTACGACCTGCGCGAGGCGACCATCGGGGCCTGCCGGGCGGCCGGCTTCGACCCGGTCTTCGCCGTCGAGGGCGGCGAGATGGACGCGGTGCTCGGCTTCGTCCGGGCGGGCCTGGGCCCCGCCGTACTGCCCGGCATGGTCGCCGCGCGCTCCGGCCTGGCCGTCACCCCGTTCGCCGGGCCGGGGCTGGGGCGGACGATCGCCCTCGCGCACGGCGCCGAGGTGCCGTCGACCCGGGCCGCCACCGCCCTGCGCGCCACCCTGCTCGCCCACCTGCGCGGCGCCGCCCGGGCCGGCGAGCTGCCGCCCGGAACCGAACTGCTGCTCCCGCTGCTCTGACCGCGTCACGCGTCACGGGACACGCGCTACGCGTCACGGGACACGGGCGCGGCCCGGGGCGGGCACTGCGCTCGGCAGTGCCCGCCCCGGGCCGTACGGCGGTCCTGGGCCGACTACGCCGGCAGCAGGGCCTCGATCGCCTCGACGACCTCGGCCGCCTCCGGCTCGGTGCGCGGGCGGATCCGGGCGGCCACCGTGCCGTCCGGGCTGATCAGGAACTTCTCGAAGTTCCAGCTGACGTCACCGGCCTGGCCCTCGGCGTCGGCGGCCTTGGTCAGCTCGGCGTACAGCGGGTGCTGGTCGTCGCCGTTCACGTCCGTCTTCTCGAACAGCGGGAAGGAGACGCCGTAGGTGGTCGAGCAGAAGGTCTGGATCTCCTCCGAGCTGCCCGGCTCCTGCCCGGCGAACTGGTTCGAGGGGAAGCCCAGCACGCTGAAACCACGCGCCGCGAACCGCTCCTGGAGGCGCTCCAGGCCCGCGTACTGCGGGGTCAGGCCGCACTTGGAGGCGACGTTGACGATCAGCAGCGCCTTGCCCTTGTAGTCGGCCAGCGAGGCGGCCTCACCGGACAGGGTGCGCAGCGGGATGTCGTAGAGACTCACGAGGGTGTCCTTCGATCGGTTGGTTGACACAACGGATGCTGCCACAGCGGACAACCACCGCGGGCCCGGAGCTGTTCCGGGCC